>JAQVCP010000153.1 GCA_028689735.1 Hespellia sp.
AGTGAAAATGTGTGGGATCTTTATTGCGGAATCGGAACCATTTCCCTGTTTCTTGCCCAGAAGGCTAAGAAAGTGTACGGGGTGGAGATTGTGCCGCAGGCAATTGAGGACGCAAAGAATAATGCCAGGATCAATGATATAAAAAATGCATCATTTTTCGTTGGAAAGGCAGAAGAAGTTCTTCCGCGGGAATATAGGGAAAATGGTGCCAAGGCGGATGTGATCGTGGTGGACCCGCCTAGAAAGGGATGTGATGAGACGCTTCTTCGCACCATGATTGATATGCGTCCGGAACGAATCGTGTATGTAAGCTGTGATTCTGCAACGTTGGCGCGGGATCTGAAGGTTCTGTGTGAGAGTGGGTATGAGCTCGGGGCGTGTACTCCGGTTGACCAATTTCCGATGACTGTGCACACAGAAACAATTTGCTTACTAAGCCGCATAAAATAAGGATTTACAAGGGGGTCAAGGTGTGTGAAATGGTGGCAATTCTATCTCATTAACTGGTCAAACCACTTTAGGCGGTTGTTCCTTTTATGCTTACAATATAGCATATGTTTTGATAAAATTTAATAGAAATAAAGAACAAATAATGCAAGACACCGTCTATTAGGTTGTAGACGGTGTCTTGCATTATTTGTTAATTAAGGATTTAGAAATGAGAAGCAATCCATTGTAACAAACCTGTCTGAGATTATGCTCTACAGGTGGTCGGCCTGCCAGTGTCATGGCTTGTTTTTGAATTTCTGAATGCACGATATGTGGGTACAGGCCATTTAGATATATTATAAAATGATCGAAAAAATCGTTGATATGTTCTTCATCTGCATCAGAAAAAAAGCAGCATATTTGATTTCGCAATATATCGAAAAATTGATATACCGTTTTTTTGAATTCAACCAAACGCTCTAATCGGGTATTATTTTCCATAGTATTTAAGTGTACAGATAATAATTCAAGCAGCACGGTTCTATCGCACATAGAATCAGCCAATAGGGAGCAAAAAGTTTCTCTGGAGTTGTCGTTTGTCCTCTGGCATCGTTTTTGAAAGTCTTCACTCCAAAGAGAAAATTCTTCTTTCAGAATATCCATAAAAATTTCTTCTTTGGTTTTATAGTAACCGTAGATGGCAGGTCTGGTAAAGGAAGTCATTTCAGATATTCCTTTCATTGTGACAGCATCATATCCGTCTTTTTTATATATTTCTTTACAGGCAAGGATGATTTCATTTTGTCTGTTTTCTATTTGTTCTGGTGTTCGCGCACGTTGAAAATCCATACTGTGTTGGCTCCTTTGCTATTTCGCATTTATTTCATAATCCTATTATAAGTGAAAGTATTGTACAAGTCAATAACGAACATGGTGTAAAATAATACTTGACACAGTGTAAGATAGGTACTATACTATGGTTAGTTACACAGTGTAAGATAAAGAGAGGGTTAGAATCATGAGAGAACTTATTTTGTATTACTCACGAGCAGCAGAAAATTATTTTGGAGGAAGTCTGAAGTACATTGAGAAAGGAAATACGGAGGTGGTTGCAGAGAAGCTGGCAGCACTTACCGGAGGAGCACTGTTTTACGTAAAACCAGTCACCCCATACGCGGATGATTACAATACTTGTATTGATCAGGCTCAGAAGGATCTTCGCAGCAATGCACGTCCAGCAGTAAAAGAGATGCCGGACAACATAGAAAAGTACGACCTCGTGACGGTGATGTATCCGAATTACTGGGGAACGATGCCGATGCATATATTCACGGTATTAGAACAGATTGATTTTAAAGGGAAAACTGTCCGTGCGATCTGTACCCATGAAGGAAGTGGTATGGGGAGAAGTGAAAGTGATTTGAAAAATCTCTGTTCCGGTGCGGAGTTTAAAAAGGGTCTGGCGATTCAGGGAAGCAGTGTTTCAAGCTGTGATGAGTCTTTGAAGAAATGGAATGAAAGCACAAAATAATGGAGGAAATCAAAGTGGAAAAGAAAGAAGTAATGATTGTTACAGGTGCAGGGCAGCTTAGCATGGCGATTGCCAGACGCATGGGTTATGGAAAGAAAATCGTCATGGGTGATAAAAATATAAATAATGCAAAAGCGATTGCAGAGATTATGAATCATGCAGGCTTTGATGTGGAACCGGTGGAGATGGATTTATCGTCCAGAGAATCCATTCTTGCATTCATTGCAAAAGCGACAGAATATGGCGAAATTAAAATGCTTGTAAATGGAGCAGGCGTATCTCCAAGTCAGGCACCAATTGACGTGATTTTCAAAGTTGATTTATATGGTACAGCCGTTCTGTTGGAAGAGGTTGGAAAAGTTATTGCAGAAGGTGGTGCAGGCATTACAATTTCCAGTCAGTCAGGACACAGAATGCCACAGTTATCAGCGGAAGCTGACGAGCAGCTGGCAATCACACCAACAGAAGAATTATTGAAATTAGAAATTTTACAGCCGGAGAATATTAAAGACACACTTCATGCTTATCAGATGGCAAAGAGATGCAATGAGAAACGTGTTATGGCAGAAGCAGTAAAATGGGGTGCGCGAGGAGCAAGAATCAATTCCATTTCACCGGGAATCATTGTCACTCCCCTTGCTATTGATGAGTTCAATGGTCCTCGTGGTGATTTCTACAAAAATATGTTTGCTAAGTGCCCAGCAGGCAGACCGGGAACGGCAGATGAGGTTGCAAATGTAGCAGAACTTCTTATGAGTGATAAAGCAGCCTTTATTACAGGAGCAGATTTTCTCATTGATGGTGGCGCAACAGCAAGCTATTTCTATGGACCATTGAAACCGGAGGCATAATTATGAACAAGGATGAATTGATGAAACAGATGATATTTGAAAATGGTAATCCTCTTCCAGAACAGTTTAGTAAATATTTTGTAGGTAAAGCCTATTTAAATATGCTGACAACAATTGGTGTTTCAATTGGAGATGTAGTATTTGAACCAACCTGCAGAAACAACTGGCATATTCATCATAAAGGTGGTCAGATTCTGCTTGTGACGGGAGGAAGGGGTTATTATCAGGCGTGGGGAGAAGAACCGCGAGAGTTAAAGGCTGGAGATGTTGTTAATATTCCAGCAGAAGTAAAACATTGGCACGGAGCTGCAAAAGATAGTTGGTTTTCACATCTGGCAATAGAAGTTCCAGCAGAGGGAGCATCAAACGAGTGGCTTGAAGCAGTAACGGATGAGATTTACACCACTTTTCAGCTATAATGTAGTGGATATGTTCCCTCGAAAAAAAGGGGCGATGGATATGTTTGGGCTAAAAAAGGGGAAATCAAGAAATTATTTTTCTGCATGATATGTGAAATCTTTTTGGAAGTGTTAAGATGAGTATTTATAAAAATGTTCTGTTAAAAATTATTTTAAATAACTACTGTTACTGACCTGCTCGCTTGTCACAATCTTGCTCTTTTGTACTGACAAGATATTACTTAAATTTGTGTCAATAATTCTTTCTGGTTTGCTGACAGGTAGTACCTGCCAGCGATGTATTACTAAATA
>JAQVCP010000073.1 GCA_028689735.1 Hespellia sp.
GAAGAATAATTGGTAGTATTTTCGATGGATATGCGTTATAATACAATGCAATAGGCTAAAAACTACACAGACAAAGGAGAATACCATGGGCTATGAGACAATAGATGAACTCGAACATTTTCAATTCAGAGAAGTACACATTTCCGAGATCCGGCAGATCACGAACAGCTCTTTTTATGCCATCCTGGACAATGTGACCATTTTAGAGACCAATTCCTGTAACCGGGATATTTTTGATATGCGTACGAACAACCTGACTCTGCGAATTGAAGAGGGGCAGATTGTTTCTTTCGTTGAGGAAGGATACAAAATCTTTGATGCCAACGAAATATTGATGCAGGAAGTAGCAGACCGGATTCTACCTCCGGAAGAATACAACGCAATGCTCAAGGATATGACCGATGCTACGCTCTACAGTATCAAAAAAGATGGAACACGTTATATCTTCGATATCGATGCCTGCGATCACACTTATACACTTGTAGTAGAAGGCAGCCACGATACAGAAGAATGGAATCGGTTTCTGAAAAAAGAGGATCTATAGCCACTTGCCATCTCTTCTTAAGGAATTCACTCTTTTTCCAGCCCGACATCCATGCTTCCCGAGCGGAAGCCTTCCAGATCCAGCGTGACGTATTTGTACCCAAGATTTTTCAGGTATTCTGTGATATCGCTTTTGTGCCGGATGATCTTTTCCATATATTCTGCATCTACTTCAATTCTTGCAATTTCTCCGTGCACGCGGATACGGACATTATAGAGTCCGATGGTCTTCAGATAATTTTCGCCCTGATCCACCGTTCTCATTCGTTCCATCGTCAGCAAATCTCCATAAGGGAAACGCGTTGCCAGGCAAGGCGCTGACGGTCTGTCCGCCACAGAGATTCCGTACTCTGCAGCCAATGCCCGGACGTCTGCTTTTGTAAATCCAGCCTCGCGGAGCGGGCTCTTAACCCCCAGCTCTTCCACCGCCTTAAGACCGGGACGATACATGAGAAGATCATCACAGTTTGTCCCATCCATGACAACCTTTGCATGATAGCGCTCTGCCATATCGATTACGCTGCGAAAGAGAAATGTCTTGCAGCGGTAGCAGCGATTCACTGGATTGTGCCGGATATCTGCCTGTTCCAACTCTTTCACTTCCAGTATGAAGTGGTTCGCTCCCGTTTCCTGGGCGACCTTTCTTGCAACTTCAAGATCCCCCGATGGATGAAGTTCTGTATTGGCTGTGATAGCCGTAACCTTCGTTCCGTGCTCTTTGGCCTGCTCTGCCGCCAGCTTTAGGAGAAGACTGCTGTCCGCTCCCCCTGAAAATGCAACTGCCACATCCGCTCTGGCATATTCTGCCATGATTTCGTTTAATTTCTTACACTTTTCCTGATATGTATTCATATGATTTCTTTTCCCTAAATCTTTCGTCCCTTCTTTATGGTTAATATCCAAAAATTTCTTTTGCTTTTTTCATATTTTCAATGACTGAGACAGCGAACGGACATCTGCCTTCACAGGCACCGCAGGCCACACAGTCTGACGCGTGGCTTTCCAGCACGGCATAGTGTTCACGGACCGTCTCCGGAACTTCTCCCTGTGCAATGGTCAGATTCAGAAACTTGGTGACAGACGCCACATCGATTCCCTTTGGACAGGGCGCGCAATGGCCGCAGTACATGCAGTGTCCCTGCCAGTTGATGCGCGGCATCGAAGCAAATGTGGTGGCATAATCCTTCTCGTCTTCTGCTGCATTTTCATAGGCGGCGCTGACCTCCAGGTCTTCCAGTGTACGTGCGCCGGACAGGACTGTCGCCACACCCGGTCGTGTCAGTGCATAGTGAATGCACTGATTCACTGTCAGCTTCATTCCTGCCGGTGACAGTTTGGCATCCAGAAGATCCCCGCCGCCAAATGCTTTCATAACTGTGATTCCAACACCCAGCGCCTGACAACGTTCATACAACTTCTGGCGTTCCGGGTCCATATTGGTCAGTACATTTTCATAATTTTTTTCATTCCAGAGCTCTTCCACATCCTCCGTCGACGGCTGCAGATCATAACACGGATTGACGCTGAACATCAGCACATCGATGGTTCCGCTGTTCACTGCTTCCAGTGCAACGGTCGGATTGTGGCTGGACAGCCCGATACTTCCTATCACATGATCCTTTTTCAGCTGCTGTGCATAACGGATGACTTCCCCATTCTTTACCTCATTCCAGTCTGCCATCGAGTCCACATAATGAACCATCCCAATCTCCACATAGTCCGTCTTAAGGCGCTCCAATTGATCTTGAAATCCCGCCTTTACTTCCTCGATATCACGGGTACGTTTGTACTGTCCGTTCTTCCAAACAGCGCAGAGATGTGTCTGCAGGACGAATTTTTCTCTCCGTCCCTCAAGTGCCGTTCCCAGATTGGAGCGAAATTCCGGATTTGGTGCGTAGAGGTCAATGCAGTTGATACCGTATTCCTCCATTTTATCTACCAGTGCTTTCACATGCTCGTATGGTTTTCCCACAAAGCCCTCGCACCCCATACCAATCTCACTGACCTTAATTCCTGTATTTCCCAATTCACGATAGTTCATGCTTTCTGTTCCTCGCTTTCCCCAAATGAAACTGCGCAGCCTTTTTTGCCGCTTATTTCCAAGTTATGTTCTATTATATAGGCTCACCTTAACTTTAGGTCAAGCTTTTTCTATTTTTGTTTAAACGGAAACCTGCATGATTGACTGGTAAATTCTATTTGTACAATCTGCCTAGATAAATTTGCAATATGCCCTTTTGACACCTTAACCCTGTTACATAAAAACAAGCTGTAGTCTCCCACAGCCTGCTCCCATATTTTTTTATTTTAGAGGTTTTCTTTACTGCACTGCTTTGAATGCTTCTTCCAAATCTTCAATAATATCGTCAATGTTTTCGGTTCCAACGGAAAGACGGATAGTGTTTTGCTTAATTCCCTGCTCCTCAAGCTCCTCATCATTAAGCTGAGAGTGTGTTGTAGATGCCGGATGGATTACCAGTGATTTTACATCTGCTACATTTGCCAGCAGCGAGAACAACTCCAGGTTGTCGATAAAGTCTTTTGCTTTCTGCGCATCGCCCTTGATTTCAAATGTGAAGATAGAACCTCCGCCATTTGGGAAATATTTTGCGTAGAGTGCTTTCTGCTGCGGGTCGTCTGAAACGGATGGGTGATGAACCTTCTCTACCTGCGGGTGGTTATTCAAATACTGAACTACCTTCAATGCGTTTTCCACGTGACGCTCCACGCGGAGGGAGAGTGTCTCAAGTCCCTGCAGGAAGAAAAATGCATGGAACGGAGATAAGGTTGCGCCCAGGTCGCGAAGAAGGATGGCACGTACTTTTGTCACAAATGCTGCTGGTCCTACTGCGTCCACAAAACTGATTCCATGGTAGCTGGCATTTGGCTCTGTCAGTGAGTCGAATTTGCCGCTTGCCTTCCAGTCGAACTTGCCGCTGTCTACGATAACACCACCGATTGTTGTTCCATGTCCGCCGATGAATTTTGTTGCAGAATGTACAACGATATCAGCACCATATTCAATTGGACGAACCAGATACGGTGTTGCAAATGTATTGTCCACCACCAGCGGAATCTTATGTGCATGTGCGATATCAGCAAGAGCCTGAATATCTACTACATCTGAGTTCGGATTTCCCAATGTCTCAATGTGGATTGCCTTTGTATTTTCCTGAATTGCCGCTTCCACTTCTTTCAGGTCAAACGGATCTACGAAGGATGCTGTAATTCCATATTCCGGAAGGGTATGAGCCAGAAGGTTGTAAGTTCCGCCGTAAATATTTTTCGCTGCTACGATATGGTCACCTGCATGTGCAAGATTCTGAAACGTGTATGCAATTGCCGCTGCGCCGGATGCAACTGCCAGAGCTGCCACACCGCCTTCGAGTGCTGCAATTCTCTGTTCAAAAACATCCTCTGTCGGATTGGTCAGTCTTCCGTAAATATTCCCTGCATCTGACAGTCCGAATCTTGCCGCTGCGTGATCGCTGTTGCGGAATACATAAGAGGAGGTCTGATAAATCGGCACGGCTCTGGAATCTGTAACCGGGTCCGGCTGTTCCTGTCCTACATGTAACTGAAGTGTCTCAAATTTTAAATTTCTTTCTGCGTATGTTTTTTTGCTCATAATAAATACCTCACTCTTTCTTTTATTTGAATTCTTTGATTGTCCATTTGCCTACTGTGTTCTGTTCACACGCGCTACTGCAATTTCTGAAGTTTTTGTTTTCTTATCCGCATGAACTTTTTATTTATAATTCCTATCTGTTTACAAGGAAATAATATCACGCAGCATATCATTTGTCTAATATGTAAAAAAGATACCCGGCTATAGTTTTTATCTATAGCCGGGTATCCGTTCTTACATCCGAGGGTGTTCCTTTACTTCTGTTTCTGCTGTATTCTGTTCTTACCTTCCCATCTCTCACTTAGGTCAAGCATATGCCCGGAATCCGCTTTGCTTAGAAGCCGGAAGATATCTTCTATAAGGTTATACTGCTGTTCATCTTCTCGCTCTGCCACCTCACCAGGTCTGCCAGCGTGATGCGGTCCACCACTCCATTGATCGCATCGTTGAGCTGCTCCCAGATCATCACCGTCACGCAGTCATCTCTTCGGTCACAAGGATTGCTGTCTGCACCGACACAGGCAACCGGGGCAAGATCCCCCTCTGTCAGGCGAAGAACCATCCCCACGGTATACTCCTGCGGTTCCCTTTTTAAAATGTATCCGCCCTGTGCTCCCCGCACACTTCGCACAAAGCCTGCACGATTCAATATAGAAATAATCGTCTCGAGATATTTTTCGGAAATCTCCTGTCTTGCAGCAATATCCTTGATGCTGATCGGCTTTCCTTCTCCGTTCACTGCAAGGTCGAGCATCAGGCGCAGCGCGTACCTTCCTTTTGTTGATATCTTCATGGTGTACCTCCTGTTGTAATCTGTTTCAGGCTTCTGCCAATATATTTTCCTAACCCATTTCAAACCGAATATTTGATTTCTACTATCATACCATAACCATCTGGCCGAAACAACATTTTGTAGGCACTTGACAATTTTCCGAATAGGAAAAGGCACCACACCACCCTCGGCGCAGTACCTTTCCTGCAAGACAGACCGTTCACCACAGTCTGCCCGCTTCCTTATTCACAGCTGGTATAACTCCTTATTTTGCTGTTTCTTTCGGCTCCCCTTCCGGGAAAATAATCTTGAATACGAAGAAGAAGATAATCATCGAAACTCCACCGGTGATAAAAGTGACCAGCAGATTGTAAATCGCCGGAGCCACATACACCGATGCAATCGGCATCCACAGGTTATTGAACCCGTTGCAGATTAGGGAAATCACAATCCATGCGATAAAATACCACATGGCCTGATATGCCGGATTACCGTGGCTCTTAAATGTAATATTTCTCTGCAGCGGGAAGTTGATGCACTGTGCAAGAAACGATCCTACCTCATAACTGATAAAGTATCCCAGCCCGCCGCCGATGAGAACAGCTCCTGTGGCATCGCGCAGCACATTGTAACCAAGAAGACTCCAGGTAAATTCCACCCCGAAGAGCTTCAGATGCGCCTGCGGCCACATGAATTCTGTCCCAGCAAGTCCTTTGCCGAGCATTCCCGGCATGAAGGTAAATACAAGATACTGGAATACCGTAACCATCATACTGAATACGAAGAAATAAAAAATCTGATATACCCATTTTGAAAGTTTTGGATGTCCGATCTCAAATACAGTCCATTTGTCCAGCCACCATTCTTTTAAATTATTCATTCTATCAACCCTCCTGTATGGTTTTCTGCAGCTTGTTGTTGGCAAAGAAGCCTTTTATCAGTCTGCCAAGCCCCCGGAAAAAATGTCCGTTTGCCATAAACAGAATCGCCTCCGCCATCTCCATGGAAATGGCTCCGCCTGTCATCTTCGCCAGACCGCGGAACGGCATGTTGTAGATGAAGAGGATATTCAGGTTTGGTTCTCCCTTTGCTTCACTCTTGTTCTTCATATTTGTCATAATACGGCAAGCCAGCCTTGCAACCGGATTCTTCGCATAGTACATCTGGCAGAGCGCATCGTTCATATCGAGCAGCCCGTTGCTGTTCCAACTGCCGTCCGGTATCTTATGTCCCAACAGTTTTTCAAATTCCCCATCGGAGATGTCTGTAATCTTTCCCGAGAAATAATGTGGCAGTGCTTCCAGCATTTCTTTTTGAACTGCCTTGCTTCCTTCCACTTCGACCTCGCCGCTCAGACGGATATCCTGCACACTGGCACCAACCATGATGGTATATGTTCCACCTTCGACCTCCCAGCTGTTGCTGCTCACATCAAAGTAGCGGAATGCCTTGTCATCAAGCTCCACCGTAACCCTTTTGCTCTCGCCTGCTTTCAGAAATACTTTCGTAAAACCTTTCAATTCCTTGACCGGACGATAAATCTTTGCAGATCTCATCCCCACATAGATTTGTGCGATTTCCGCTCCATCTGCCTTGCCGGTATTGGTGATTGTAAAGGTAACCTTGTCCTTCTCTTCCTGCAGGTCCGAATATGCAAAGCTAGTGTAGCTCAGTCCGTAGCCAAATGGAAAACGAACCGGAACATTTGCCGTCTCATAATAGCGGTAGCCAATATAAAGGCCTTCTCTATACTCCGTGCTTCTCTCTTTGGACGGATAGTAGCGATAAGCCGGTGTATCCTCATAGACCACCGGATAAGTCTCATTGAGCTTTCCGCTTGGGCACACCTTTCCGGTCAGCACATCCAGCATAGCTCCCGCGCCCGCCTGACCGCCAAGATAGCCGTGAATCACTGCCTTCACTTCATCAATCCATGGCATTTCCACCACAGAGCCTGCGGAAAGTACGACAATGACATTCTGGTTCACCCTTGCGATCTCGTAAATCAAGTCGATCTGATTCTGCGGCATCTTCATCTGCACACGGTCCAGCCCTTCTGTCTCACTGATTTCATCAAGCCCGGCGTAGATCAAAGCTGCATTGGCATGGCTGGCAAGCTCTACCGCCTCCTTCATCAATGCCTCGTTCTTCGCTCCGGTCCGTTCGTATCCTCTGGCATAGCCTGTGTAACTGATATCATAGCTTTCTATCAGATCCAGTGTGGTATCCAGTTTGATCGGATTCACAACAGAAGAGCCTGCCCCCTGGTAACGGGGTGTCTGTGCAAAATCACCGATGACTGCTGTTGAGAGCCCTTTTTTCAATGGGAGAATATCCTCTTCATTCTTCAGAAGTACGATACATTCTGCAGCAGCTTTTTTCGCTACCTGATGATGCTTTTCCTGGTCAAAACTCTTCGGTGCATTTTCTTTGTGTGTTGCAAAGATTACGTTCAGCAGTTCATCCAGACGCTCATCCAGAATCCCTTCCGGAAGGCTTCCATCCTTCACTGCATCGATGATCAGCTTCGCCCCATCCGCACCTGTGGATGGCATCTCCAGCTGGCTGCCATTTTTCACGCCCATAGCATGGTCGTTGCTCGCACCCCAGTCAGACACCACAAAGCCGTCAAATCCCCACTCGTCTACCAGAATCTCGCGGAGCAGGTGTTCATCTTCGTTGGCATAGACGCCATTGATTTCATTATAAGAAGACATGATAGATTTTGCCTTGCCTTCTTTGACCGCGATTTCAAATCCTGTGGCATAGATTTCGCGGAAGGTACGTTCATCCAGTACGGAGTTGCTGGCCATTCGCCGAAGCTCCTGACTATTCACTGCAAAATGCTTTGGGCACGCCGCCACACCCTGACTCTGAATTCCACGTACATAGCCTGCTGCCATCTTCCCCGCCAGATAAGGATCCTCGCAAAAATACTCAAAATTTCTTCCGCAGAGCGGACTTCTCTTCATATTCAGTGCCGGCCCAAGAAGAACCTGCACATCCTGTACAGCGGCTTCCTCGCCGAGACACACACCAAGCTCTTCCCCCAGCTTCTCATTCCAGCTGTTCGCCATCGTAGCGGCAGTGGGAAAACAGGTGGCCGGAACACTGGCATTAAGTCCCAGATGATCCGCCGCTCCGGCCTGTTTGCGGATTCCATGGGGTCCATCGGACAAGTGCATTGCCGGAATTCCGTACTTTTCAAAATCCACTGTACTCCAGGTATCCTTTCCGGACATCATAAGTGCTTTCTCTGTCAAAGTCATCTGACTGATAATTTTCTGATACTTCATCTATATTGCTCCTTTTTTGAAAAAGCCGGGACAGACCGGATATCTCCGTTCTCCCCCGACCTCCAGCTATGATTACTGCTCTGCAGTTACTCCTGTGCTTCTACCTTTACTTCTGCTGCCGCTTCGCTCTTTCTCTTCTTGAACTTCTTGATTGTAAGAACTTCAAGGGCGATAATCAATGCTGCAAAGATCACATCAAGCACGATGGCTGCAATCTGCCAAGCCATAAGACCTGTCTGCATATTTTCTGCATCGTAGGCACGGCTGTTTACAACCGTATACATGATGTTCTTACAAGCCTGACGCATTGCTGTGATGCTTGTTGCACTCTTGGTGTCAGATACGTGGTTTGTCTCTGTATCGTAAGCAACTAACATACAGTCGTTACCATTTCTAATCATACGGTCTGCATCCTGATATCCGTAGACACCATAGTAGTCAGTCAGAACGAATCCATCAAATCCCCACTCGTCACGAAGTACAGTATTAAGAAGTGCCGGATCTGCTCCTGCTGGTGTAGTACCGATGTAGTTGAATGCTGACATCACTGCCTTTGCTCCGCCGTCTTTGACTGCGATTTCAAATGGCTTTAAGTACACCTCCCGGATAGACTGCTCGTTTGCCCAGGTACAAAGCATTCCTGTACGGTTCGTCTCCTGATCGTTCAGTGCAAAATGCTTAATGTACGCATATACGCCCTGTGTCTCTGCTCCAAGTACTGCATTGCTTGCCATGTAGCCTGAGAGGATTCCGTCTTCTGAATAGTACTCGAAGTTACGTCCTGCAAATGCACTTCTGTGCGTGTTCATTGCCGGTGCATACCATCCAGATACTCCCATTTCATCTGCCATAGTACCGATGCTCTCGCCAAATGCTGTAGCAAGGTCTGTATTCCATGTATTTGCAATCATTACTGCGGATGGGAATCCAATGGATCCTGTTCCGGTAAAGTTGTTGTTGATGGATGCCGGTCCGTCACAGTCAATTGTCTGTAACTTGCCAACGCTTGATGCAGAGGATGTCTGGTATCCGCCTAATGCAATCATGGTATCCATATCGGAAACGGTAAGCTGGTCTAACAAATCTTCCCATTTCTCATCATCATAATCCAGACCACGCATCTCTTCCAGCGTAAGACCGTTCTTCGCACCTGTTACAGGCATCTCGTCTGACTCATCATTATAGTCTTCCGAATTATAATTACTGTTGTTCATGAACGTTGCCTGATACTCTTCCGACATGTTAAATTCCGTCGGAGCTGCAGTCGCTTCTGCATAGTTTGCAAATGCATTTGCACGGGAAAGGTAAGTCACATCTCCTGCCGCATCGTCAAACTGATTTGTTGCTGCAACTTCATCCGATTCACGCTTGCTGCTCTCATCATAAGTAACTGTCTCGGCAACCGTATAAGTTTTAGAATCAATGATATTATGAGAATCGCTATTGATTGAAATTGTGTAATTTCCGGCTTCCAAAACGTATCCCTTTGCATTTGCATCATCATAAGAAGCCATGTCTTCTGCCGCATATGAGATTGTGATTGTCTGAGAAGCACCTGGCTCTAAGACATCAGTCTTTGCAAAGTCAATCAGGTTTGCCGAAGCTTTTTCAATTCCACCGTTTGTATATGGCGGGTTATAATATACTTCTACCACATCTTTTCCAGCAGTATCGCCGGTATTTGTCACTGTCACATCAAATGTAACGGTTCCATCAGACTCTGTGATATCTCCCATTTCCTGTGTGAAAGTTGTGTAAGATAAACCGTATCCAAATGGATAGACTACTGTCTCGTCATAGTTGATCAGTCCTTCTGCTGCCGCTGTCTCATAAAACTTGTAACCTACATAGATTCCTTCTACGTAATTTACGAAACTTGGAGAAGCAACTGCTCCTGTAAAGGTATCTGCTACACCGTAGTCTGTCATGTTCTCATAAGTGTTCAGTCCAAAGTTGTCTGCTGTCGGTGTTGCTGTGAGGTCTGCCACAAATGTATCTGCTGTCTTAGCGGATGGGTTAACTTCACCGTTCATCACTGCTCCCAGTGCTTCGAATCCGGACTGACCGGTTCCAGGGCACCACAGTGCACTCTTAATCTGGTTGTAGTCGTTGAGGAAACCGAGCTCCATTGCATTTGCGCCGTTATAAACTACAACTACATTTTCAAAGTTACTGCATACAAGGTCTAACATGTCCTTCTCTGTCTGGCTGAGCTGTAAATAATGCTCTCCGGCTTCAAAGTCTTTGTAGTCCTTCGAGTTATCTTCATAAGTCACCTGGCTTACGTCTGTCGGAAGATCTGCACCTTCGCCGCCAACACGTGTAATGACTACCATTGCTGTGTCAGAGAACTCTTTTGCATCATTCATCATATCGTCTGTGTAAGCATCAGCTGTTGGCTCTGGAAGTGTCCAGTCCTGAGCCCACATTCCTACTTCCGGACGATCTGCACGGAAATCTGTGTAGAACTTGGAAAGATCGTTATTCAGTTCAAATCCTGCATCTTCTAGTCCGCCAAGAAGCGTTGTTGTCTCATAAGCATCTGAAAGTGCTCCGGAACCTGTACCCCCGTAACAAGGATTCGTGGAAGCCCATCCAAATACATTGAGGCTCTTGTTATCTGTCATCGGAAGCATATGGTCTGTGTTCTTCAGCAGCACAATACCTTCCTCTGCGATTTCTTCACAAAGTGCCGTTGCTGATTCGGATGTCTCCTCTGTGATGGTTCCATTTCCAGTTGCCAGTGAAATCATACTGGACATTGGAATAAAGCAGATCAGGTTCACTACGATTACCAATGCTAATAATGTTGCGATCCATGCTTCGGAACGAATTAATTTTCTTGTTGTCTTTTCTTTTTTCATGACTGCAAGCGTAACGATAATTGCCAGGACAAGCACCACACCGAATCCGATGAGATATGGCTTGATGGAATTCAATACGTTGATTACGTCACTCATGTTAATTGCTAACATACCTTTGTTCCTCCCATTTTCTACGTTGTTAAAAAGTTACCGTGCACAGTAACGTTCAAAGTTCCTTCCCGAAACGATAGTGTGATTCAGGATTTCACTTGTTAGTCAAAGTCTAGCAATAATTCCGACATAAGTTTTTCATATTTTTACGATTTTTTATAAATTCTTCCTGTAATTTGTTATTTTTTTTCGTTTTGTCAAATTTATTCTGTCCTTTAAAAAAGTTAGTATCACTTTTTTAACATATATTGGAAAATGTTTTGAATCTTGCGAAAGCAGCACATTGCATTAAAACCTTGCCTTGCATAACTGAAAACAAAGAATTTCTATATGATTGAAAGATCGAAACAATTTCCTATGATACAGAAAAATGATGTAAAAGGTGCTTCACCTCATACATCATTTTTTACTATCGTTTTATTCTCACGCTCTCCATGATTGTTTTTTGACACACTTGCTTTTTATTGACGTTTTTTTGTGTATCCACGCTTTATATTATCGGCCCCTTATTCTTTACCATGAAGACTTAAAATATGTCTTTCGGAACTTTCCAGGAGAGGTTCCGGTATATTTTTGAAATACATTTGCAAAATGACTCTGAGAGCTGAACCCCACATACTGGCCGATATCCGCAAGAGAAAAGTCCGAATACTGCAGCAGGCGTTCTGCCTCCTTCACCCGGCTGCGGAGTGTAAATTCGGTAACTGATTCGCCAACCTCCTGCTTGAACTTCGTGCTGAAATAGCTCTTGCTCAGACCGACCTTATCCGCCACGTCCTCCAGCCCGATCTCCCCGTGCAGATTCATCAGAATGTAATCCATGGCCCGGTCCACCTCTGGTGAATAACGCTTTTCTATGGTATTTCGCGCCTCTGCCACCAGCTTTGCAAAATCAAGGACCATCAGACGGTAGAGCTTCCAGATTTCTTCCGTGGAGATGCACACATCCGCCTGCTGAATGTAGAGATCACTCAAAGTATAAGCCATATCCTCTGCCAGTCCGCCGTCCATCGCATATCTTGTAGCAACAGAGACACCGACCACAAACTCATACATCTGCTGACGCAGGGGGTTCTTGGACATCCTCCCGATGTTGCCGTTGGTAACATCATCCAGAATAGACTCCAGCTTCTCTACTTCCCCATTCTTTATCATGCCATTGAACTGCTTTTCTTTTTTATAGCGGCTGTGTGTTCTCCCCTCTTTATTTGCCTCGTGAAGGCTCATATTAAATGCGCGGCTAAAATCTTCCCGACTTACGAACATTTTTCTCTCCATATATAATACAACCTCCTCCGGCTCCCTTTTTTTCAAAAATGAATCAGATCATCTATTTTCGGTGGACCGTCGTACCAGTACAAGTCCGCAGCCACCCGATATCGCCATTACAAATAACAGCATGGTAATGTCAGTTGTATCTCCAGTCTTTGCTGCTGTGCCCTTCGTGTCCTTCTCTTCAATCTTCACAACAGGTTTTGTCTTCACTTCCGGTTCTGCCTTCGGCTGTTCCGGTGCTGGTGCAGGATCCGGTGTGGGTGCAGGGTCCGGTGTCGGTGTTGGATCTGGTGTCGGCACTGGTTCTGAATCTTTGGATTTATTGACCGTGCAGGAAAGGATTTCCTCGGAGCCGGTAACCGCATTGCCGTGCGCATCCAGTCCGCTTATCTGTATCTGAAGTGTCTTTCCCTGCATATTCTCTGTAATCGGGATATCATGCTTGAACTCCAGTTCTGAATAGTTATCCCAGCCACCACTGATTCTGTCCAGTGTAACTTCCTTGTCCAGCGTCTCATCCACTCCATCACCGGTAATATGATAACGGAGCGTTGTAATCTTATTCTTCAGATTATAGGAATTATCGCCCTTATCCTCGATGTCTCCTGCCTCCAGCTGAATCGGTGCCGTCACGCCATAGATACAGAGTGTCTCGCCTGCATCTGCTGTAACTCCGTCTTCCAGATTCAGGTCATACTCTTCTGCCACAGGCGTATCCTGATCATACGTTCCATCCTTTGTCTCTTTGGTTGTAAGTTCTGCTCTCGTAAGTGCAACCTTATCTCCCGCCGCAAATGGAACGATCTCGCTGGAAGTCCCCTCCGGCAGCTGGGGTTCGCCATAGCTGTAGTAATAATTTACCAGACGATCCGGATTGTCGATGGCATTGCTTCTTTGAAGTGTTCCCAGCTCTACGGAATATGTCGTGCTGCCTGCTTTTACATTATAAATGACAAAATGTACTTTTCCTGTCAGGTACTCAATCGCATCACTCGCACGCCATTCTGGAAGAATCTCGCAGAAAAGTTCTCCTTTGGACCAGTAACCTGAAAATGCATCATTATAGATCCGGTATCCATTGGCCGATGCAAAGGAACTGACCGCATCATAATGTGTGGAAGGCGAAAAACGGGAGAGGATTTTATCCGGTGTACTTCCGATGGTAATCTCCTTTTGTACACTTCCAAGGGTTGCCCCGGTATCATCCAAAACAGAAACCGTTATGGTATAGTTGCCTTCTGACAGTACCGCATACTGATTTCCATTTCCATCTACCAGTCCCATCTGATCATCCACATCCATCGCTCCGGCATCACCACCGCTGATCAATGCTGAAAATCCATCTTCATCATAATAGCATTTGATATCGCCATTTCGCATAGAATCTGAATTCGCTCCATCCCAGATCAAGTCGGGCATTCCGGAGCCAAACAGTTCTGCAATATCATTTCCATAATAGCTGAGTTTCTCAAATCCGGTATTCAGGGTCTGATTCTTCTTCACACTCGTGCTCACCTCACGGCAGATTGTACTTCCCTGGGATACCGTCACTTTGACTACCGCATTGTCCGGTATGTCAGCCCCATTTGTAAACTCTCCCATCACGTAAAAATTGCGTCCCGATGCAATCGTCCCCTCTGCGTCAGATGGTGTCGTTATGGATATCTCCACCGCATCTGCTGCCTGTACCGGCAAAAATGGTGTCAGGCAGAAAGCCAAAGCTAATACCAACGGCTGCAAGATTCTTTTCTTTTGTATTCTCATCTCTCTCATCCCTTCATCTTCTCTTTTTTCTCTTTTGACGCTCTCCGAATCATTCCCATTCCCCGGAAGAAATGGCCATTCACCGCAACCAGCAGTCCATCAACCATCTCCGCACTGAAAGCGCCGCCGCTCATCTTATTGATTCCCCGAAACGGCATATGAAATACCACCATATCGAACATATTGACTACCATCGTCTTCCCAAGCTTCTTGCTCACCTTGTAAATGAGCTTCATAAGGTGATAGACAAATCTTGCCATCCAGCCCTTGGCATATTGCATCTGGCTGAGCGTGTCATTGTAGGAAAGCGGCTTGCTTCTGTCCCATTCAGGAGCCGGTACCTGCCTGCCAAGAAGATTTTGAAACTCCCGCCTGCTGACATCTGCCACCGCACCTGTATCGTAAGGCTCACATTTCATTTCTTCCAGTCTGCTTCCCTCAATCTCCACGCAGTCATGCAGCCGGATGTCCTCACAGCTCTTCCCTACCTGGATTTCGTATTCTCCGGCTTCTACATCCCACTGCATTTTTTCCGTGTTGTAGAACCGAAATGCTTTATCATCCAGTGTGACTGTAACGCGTCTCTTCTCGCCCGGATTCAGCCTTACTTTTGCAAAGCCTTTCAGCTCACGCTTTGCCCTGAAAATCGCCGAATCCCTGGCTGTGATGTAGACCTGTGCGACCTCCGCGCCTGTCATTCCACCAGTGTTCTTCACATCAAACGAGACTTCACTGCCGGTCACCTTCAGATTGTCATAGGCAAATGTAGTATAGCTCAGTCCATATCCGAAGGGAAACTGCACCAAAACCTCTGCACTGGTATAGTAGCGGTATCCAATAAACAATCCCTCCCTGTATTCCACACTGACTTCTTTTCCCGGAAAATGTGTGGCACTGGGCACATCCTTGTAGCTGTACGGATAGCTCTCCGCCAGTCTGCCGGAAGGGTTCACCTTTCCTTCGATCACATTCAGCATAGCTTTGGCACCGGCCTGCCCGCCCAGATATCCGTGGACCACTGCACATGCTTTGTCAATCCATGACATCTCGATTGCTGAACCGCAGGACAGAATCACGACAATGCGTTCATTTGCCAGAAAGAGGCGCCTGAGCAGAGCCGTCTGATTCTCAGGAATCCGCATATGAGAGCGGTCCAGTCCTTCCACCTCGGAAGTTTCATCAAGTCCCAGGTAAAGCAGCACTACTTCTGCTTTTCTTGCAAGATCCACCGCTTCCTTCCCAAGCGCCTCATTCTTGCCGCCGCCTCGCTGATAACCCGGTGCAAATCCGACACACTCCAGATCTGTATCGCCAATCAGTTCCACCGTCGTGTCCAGTCTCGTCGGATTGACGATGGATGAGCCAGCGCCCTGATATCTTGGCACCTGGGCAAAATCACCGATGAGAGCGACTTTCGTCCCCGCTTCCAGGGGAAGAATCCGATCCTCATTCTTCAGAAGCACAATGGATTCCTCTGCCGCCTTTCGGGCAAGCTTATGGTGATCGATGGGGTTGCGTATAATCTCCGCGCGCTGTTTTTCCGTCTCCTCCAAATCCTTGCTGGTGTCACACACCAGAGACAACAGACGGTCCACGGATTCATCCAGCACCTCCGCCGATATTCTTCCATCGCGTACTGCCTCCGCCACCTGGAGATCGGATTCACCCTGGACTCCCGGCATCTCCAGATCATTGCTGCACAGCAGTCCTGATACCCGGTCATTATTACCGCCCCAGTCCGACACCACCACTCCATCGAATCCCCATTCTTCACGAAGGATCTCTCTGAGCAGATGTGGATTCTCGTTGACATGCAGTCCGTTAAGCCGGTTATAGGAACTCATGATTGCCTTTGTATGCCCTTCCTTCACTGCAATCTCAAATGCTGTCAGATAGATTTCCCGGAGGGTGCGCTCGTCCACAATAGTGTCGATGACCATGCGCCGCTCCTCCTGATTATTTGCCGCAAAATGCTTAACGCAGGCTGCAATTCCATTGGACTGGATTCCACGGATCATCCCTGCTGCCAGCTTTCCTGCCAGATAAGGGTCTTCGCTGAAATACTCAAAATTGCGTCCGCAAAGCGGATTCCTCTTCATGTTGATTCCCGGTCCCAGCAGCACATTAACGTTAAGATCCACCGCTTCTTCTCCCAGCGCACTGCCGACCTCTTCCAGCAGCTGCTCATCCCAGCTGTTCGCCATGGTTGCCGCCGTTGGAAAACAGGTTGCCGGAATACTTTTGTTCAGTCCCAGATGGTCTGCGCTCTGGGCCTGCTTGCGCACCCCATGAGGACC
>JAQVCP010000154.1 GCA_028689735.1 Hespellia sp.
ATGCCCTTAGCGGAGCAGACCATTCTCATGCAGACTATGACGCAAAGGGATTGAAACTGGCAAGAGGCAGTTATGGCGGTCCGCAGGTGGAAGTATTGATGAAATGGCCTGCAGTAGCCAAACGTGTGGATTACCTGATCGAACAGAGAAGATATCTGAAATCTACGGATTTTAGCCAGATGGCTGATTTTGAACGCAGGGAGATGGCTGGTAAAGTAATCACTTTTTATAATTATCTGCCACAGGAAATCATGCGACCATGGCAGGGAAATGTGGATTACACAGAGTATCGGGATGATATCGTCAGTCTGATGGGACAAGAGGATGGCATGGATAGTCTGCTTTCAAAGATGGACGAAGCACTTGCAGAATTACCATTAGACACCAAGGAATATGACCGTAAGGTAAAGTTGCTGACAGAACTTCATCAATATGCCGATGGCAATTATACAGTCTTTCCGGTAAAAGAAGCAGAGATTGAACAGCCTGGAAATGCACAGATGTCCTTATTTGATTATATGGATGTTGGTGATGTTGTTGATACAAAAGAAGATGTACTTCCAGAAGTTGTGGAACAAACCGAAGAAAAAGAATCTGAACTGGAAGAACGAAGTGAAGAATCTGGTGAGATAGAAACCGAGGAACAAACTACGGTAGATGAAGGAGCAGATGAATCAACTGCGTATCCATCGTTCCAGGAAGCAAAGGAACTGTGGGAGGACGGCTATGTTTATGATGATTTTGTTCTATCCAGTGAAATTGGTAATGTAATCCATGAAAGTATGGAGGAAGCAGGATTTAGCACGCAGGACTTTACACCTGAACAGATGGAAGTGATTGTAGCTGCGGCGCAGAAAGAGCTGCCCCTTGGATATCTGTTGAATCCGGATTTTCTACCAGAGCAGATGCAGTTAATCGCAGATGTGATGGAACGTACAGAATTTCAGACGCTTGCACGATTTGAAAAGCTATTAGAACCTCTCACAGAACATGCTATGAATGGTACAGAAATCAATCAAGCAAGACAGGAACGCAATCTTCCATTAGAGTCGATAGAGGAATCAGAGGGTAATAATGAAATTACGGATAGCAGTACTGTTATAGAGGTAGTTCAACAGGAAAGACGCAATTTCCATATCACAGATATTGATTTGGGTGCAGGCGGTCCGAAAGCAAAATACCGTGCAAATGTGGAAGCCATTCGAGTATTACAGGAATTAGAAGCAGGAGGCAGACTTGCAAATCCGGAAGAACAGGAGATTTTATCTCGCTATGTTGGATGGGGTGGTATTCCCAATGCCTTTGATGATAAAAATGCAGACTGGGCAAACGAATATCGAGAATTGAGAAGCTTGTTGACCTCAGATGAATATGAAGCAGCCAGAGCATCCACGCTGAATGCATTTTATACCTCACCAACGGTTATCAATTCCATGTATGAAGCACTTGCCAATATGGGACTTGAAAAGGGAAATCTTTTAGAGCCATCCTGTGGTGTAGGAAACTTCATGGGACTGTTACCAGAGAGTATGCAGGAATCAAAGATGTACGGGGTGGAACTGGATAGTATTTCCGGTAGGATTGCAAGCCAGTTGTATCAGAAAAATAGAATTGCAGTGCAGGGGTTTGAAACCACGGACTATCCGGAGAGTTTCTTTGACTGTGTTATCGGAAATGTGCCATTCGGTGCATACAAGGTAGCAGATCGTAAGTATGACCGCCATAATTTTATGATCCATGACTATTTTATTGCAAAATCATTGGACTTGGTTCGCCCTGGCGGAGTTGTTGCAGTTGTAACATCCAGTGGAACGATGGACAAGCAGAGTTCTTCAGTACGAGAGTACATTGCAAATCGAGCAGATTTACTTGGTGCAATCAGACTTCCCAACAATGCATTCCAGAGAAATGCTAATACAGGAGTTGTAGCAGATATTTTATTCTTTCAGAAAAGAGACCGGGTATCGTTGGAAAAACCGGACTGGGTGGAACTGGGAACAACACAGGAAGGGCACTCTATCAATGCTTATTTTGCGGAACATCCGGAAATGGTACTGGGAGAACTTACCACAGAAAGCACACAGTATGGAAAGCAGGAACTGACGGTAAAAGCCATTGAAGGAGCAAATCTTTCTGAGCAGTTAAAAGAAGCCGTTAGTCATATTCATGGCAGTATCACAGAAATCGAACTGGAAGATTCAGAACTGGATGCAGTAGACAACTCGATTCCTGCAGACCCAAAAGTAAAGAATTTCAGTTTTACAAATGTGGATGGTCAAGTCTATTATCGTGAAAATTCCAAAATGAATCTTATGGAACTGCCGAAAGTCACTACGGAACGAGTGCTTGGTATGATTGCTATTCGTAATATCACGCAGGAACTGATTGACTGTCAGATGAATGAGGGCAGTGAAGAACAGGTGCAGAGCCTGCAACGAAAACTGAATGAAGAATACGATTCCTTCACGGCACAATATGGATTAATCAGCAACACAGCCAACCGCAGAGCCTTCAATCAGGATAGCAGCTATTGTTTGCTTTCCTCATTGGAACTTCTGGATGAAGAGGGCAATTTAAAAAGCAAAGCAGATATTTTCACAAAGCGAACTATCCGAAGAGCAGAGGCTGTCACCAGTGTGGACACGGCAAGTGAAGCATTGGCGGTCAGTATTGGTGAAAAAGCAAGAGTTGATGTACCATTTATGGCAGAACTCACAGGAAAAAGTGAAGAGGAAGTCACCAATGAATTAGCAGGTGTTATCTTTATGAATCCGCTGACGGATAAATGGGAACCATCCGATGAATACTTATCCGGCAATGTCAGAGAGAAGCTTCAAATAGCGAAAGGATTTGCAGAGAGCCATCCGGAATATGCCATCAATGTGCAGTATCTGGAAAAGGTACAGCCAAAAGAACTGGAAGCAGCAGAGATTGAGGTACGTCTGGGTGCTACCTGGATTAAACCGGAGTATATCACGGAATTTATGGGAGAGACTTTCCGAACACCATTTTATCGACTTGGTAAGAGTATCAACTGTAATTATGCTTCGGTCACTGGAACATGGGGAATCACTGGAAAGACATCCGATATTGGGAATCCCATTGTTACATCCTCATATGGTACACAGCGAGCCAATGCCTATCGACTGTTGGAAGATGCACTTAATCTGAAGGATACCAAAATCTACGATACCGTCACAGATGGGGATGGAAGAGAGCGAAGAGTCTTAAATAAGCAGGAAACCATGCTGGCACAGCAGAAGCAGGAAATGATTAAGGATGCCTTTAAAGAATGGATTTTCAAGGATATTGACCGCAGGGAAGATTTGTGTCATATCTACAATGAACTTTTCAACAGTATCCGCCCTCGTGAGTACGATGGCAGCCATATTCAATTTGTGGGAATGACACCAGAGATTTCCCTGATGCAACACCAGAAGAATGCAGTTGCACACGTACTTTATGGTAACAATACATTACTTGCGCATTGTGTAGGGGCCGGCAAAA
>JAQVCP010000074.1 GCA_028689735.1 Hespellia sp.
TGTGTAACAGAAAAATTAGAAATTTAGAAGGAGGAAACAATATGTGCTATCCAAAATTGGAGCAGGCAAAAGAAATAAAAGCGGCAAATCAGTATGACATCCTGCCTGTCAGATTAGAATTATTTTCAGACTGTAAGACACCGATGCAGGTGCTGCGGATACTAAAGCATGTGAGCAGACACTGCTACATGCTGGAGAGTGCCGAGAATCATAAGCAGTGGGGACGTTATACATTTTTAGGATATGACCCGAAGCTTGAGATTACGTGTCATAATCATAAGCTCAGTATTAAGTCGGGAATGACAATAACAAAGGACGTGGAGCATCCCGGAAAATATATCCGCGAGATTCTGAATCAGTATAAGAGTCCGAAGATTGAAGGAATGCCTCCATTTACCGGAGGATTGGTCGGATATTTTTCTTATGACTATATCAAATACAGCGAGCCGACCCTGAAGATCGAGGCAGAAGGTGAAGACAGCTTCAAGGATATGGACCTGATGTTGTTTGACAAGGTCATCACATTTGACAATTACAGACAGAAAATCATTCTGATTGCAAATGTGAAGCTGGATCATCTGGAAGAGAATTATCACAAGGCAGAGCAGGAACTGGAGAGCATGGCGAAGCTTATTATGACAGGAGTGCCGAAGCCCAATCGCCCGTTGAAATTAAAATCAGAATTCAAAGGGCTATTTTCCAAAGAAGAATACTGCGAGATGGTGGAGAAGGGAAAAGCATACATCAAGGAAGGTGACATTTTCCAAGTCGTACTTTCCAATCGCTTTGAGGCTGAAATCGAAGGAAGTCTTCTAGATACCTACCGGATGCTTCGGACCACCAACCCGTCACCCTATATGTTCTATTTTTCCAGTGATGATATTGAGATTGCCGGGGCATCCCCGGAGACGCTGGTGAAGCTGGAGAACAATGCACTTTATACCTTCCCGCTGGCGGGAACAAGACCACGGGGGGCAACGCCGGAAGAGGATGCGCATCTGGAGGCAGAGCTTCTGGCGGATGAGAAGGAGCGGTCCGAGCATAACATGCTGGTGGATCTCGGAAGAAATGATATCGGCAGGATCAGTACCATCGGCTCGGTCCATGTGGACAAATATATGAGTATCGAGAAATTTTCCCATGTGATGCATATCGGTTCCACGGTATCCGGTACGCTCCGGGAAGATATGGATGCACTGGATGCGGTGGACTCCATCCTTCCGGCAGGCACACTCTCCGGCGCACCGAAGCTTCGGGCATGTGAGATCATCCATGAACTGGAACATAACAAAAGAGGAATCTACGGCGGAGCCATCGGCTACATTGATTTTACCGGAAACCTGGATACCTGTATTGGCATCCGGCTTGCATTTGCCCACAAAGGAAAAGTGTATGTGCGGTCAGGTGCGGGAATCGTGGCAGACAGTGTGCCGGAAAATGAATACCAGGAATGTGCAAATAAATCCAGAGCCGTTATGGAAGCTCTGAAAAAGGCGGAGGAGGGAATCGACTATGATTTTACTGATTGATAACTATGACAGTTTTTCCTACAATCTGTATCAGCTGATCGGGGCAATCAACCCGGAGATCAAAGTAGTAAGAAATGACCGGATCACAATCGAGGAAATCCGGAAGGAAGCACCGGAAATGATTGTGCTCTCCCCGGGACCAGGCAAGCCGGCGGACGCAGGAATCTGTCCGGCGGTGGTGAAAGAGCTGGGCGCTGAAATCCCCATTCTGGGCGTGTGTCTGGGCCATCAGGTCATTTGCGAAGCCTTCGGAGCAACCGTTTCCTACGCTAAGAAAATGATGCATGGAAAGACCAGCAATATTACATTTGACAAAGAGAGTAAGGTGTTTGCTGATATGGAAAGCCCGGTGCAGGTGGCGCGTTACCATTCGCTGGCAGCGCTTGCAGACACCATGCCGGAGTGCCTGAGGGTAACGGCAACGGCAGATGACGGGGAAATTATGGCAGTGGAACACCGGGAATATCCAATCTACGGGATGCAGTTCCACCCGGAATCGGTGCTGACGCCGCAGGGCGGTCAGATACTGGAAAACTTATTGAAAAAATAGACTGAGTCAGAGAGATTACAAGGAGAAAATAAGATGATTAAACAAGCAATTTTAAAACTAAGCAGAAAAGAAGACTTGAGCTATGAGATGGCAAAAGAGGTCATGAATGAAATTATGAGTGACGAGGCAAGTGAAGTACAAAAGAGTGCTTACCTTACCGCACTGAGCATGAAGGGTGAGACCATCGATGAGATTACGGCTTCTGCTCAGGAAATGAGAAACCACTGTGTGAAACTGTTACATGACCAGGACGTTTTGGAAATCGTAGGAACCGGCGGGGACGGATCGAACTCCTTCAATATTTCCACAACTTCTGCTCTTGTCATTGCAGCAGGTGGCGTTCCGGTTGCAAAACATGGAAACCGGGCGGCAAGCTCCAAGTGTGGTGCGGCGGATGTACTGGAGAGTCTCGGCGTGAAGATTACCGTGTCACCGGAGAAGAGTGCCGAGATCTTAAAAAAGATTGGTATCTGCTTCTTATTTGCACAGAATTACCATATTGCTATGAAATATGTAGGACCGGTTCGTAAGGAACTGAGTATCCGTACTATTTTTAATATTCTCGGACCACTTGCAAATCCCGCAGGAGCCAACATGGAAGTCATGGGCGTGTATGATGAAGCCCTGGTGGAGCCACTGGCGCAGGTACTCTATAATCTTGGTGTCAAAAATGCACTGGTTGTCTATGGTCAGGATAAGCTGGATGAGATTTCCATGAGTGCGCCGACCACCATCTGTGAAGTGAAGAATGGCAGCTTTAAGAAATATGAGATCAAGCCGGAGGATTTTGGTCTTGAGCGATGTGAGAAGGATGCACTGGTGGGTGGAACACCGGAAGAAAATGCAGAGATTACAAAAGCAATCTTGGACGGAGAAAAAGGACCGAGAAGAAATGCGGTTGTGCTGAACTCGGCGGCAGCGCTGTATGTGGCTGGAAAGTGTGAGTCCATCAAGGAAGGTGTGACAATGGCAGAAGAATTGATTGACAGTGGAAAGGCGAAACAGAAACTGGAAGACTTTATCAAATACTCCAACGAAGAGTAAGGGGAAGATATGATATTAGATGAAATTGCGGCAAAGACGAGAGTACGGATTGCCCAGGAGAAAAAAAAGAAGCCGTTGGAGGAGCTAAAGAAAGAGGCACTTGCGCTGGGAGCAGAGACAGGATTTCCCTTTGAGCAGGCACTTCAGAAAGAACGGCTTTCTTTCATCTGCGAGGTGAAAAAAGCATCACCCTCAAAAGGGGTGATTGCAGAGGATTTTCCTTATGTGGAGATTGCGAAAGCATATGAAAATGCGGGGGCAGATGCCATTTCCGTACTGACGGAACCATTTTATTTTCAAGGACGGGATGCATTCCTCCGGGAAATCGTGCAGGAAATTTCGCTTCCGGTCATAAGAAAGGACTTCACGGTGGACGCCTATATGATTTACCAGGCGAAGGTGATGGGAGCCAGTGCAGTGCTTCTAATCTGTGCGATTCTGACTGAGAAGGAAATCAGGGAATATCTGGAACTGGCACACAGTCTTGGACTTTCTGCAATCGTGGAAGCTCATGACGAGACAGAGGTCTTGACAGCACTTCGGTGCGGCGCAAGAATTGTGGGTGTGAACAACCGGAATCTGAAGGATTTTGTGGTGGATATAGGCAACTCCATCCGGCTGAGAAAACTGGTACCTGAATCCGTAATCTTTGTATCGGAAAGTGGTATGAAGACAGCGGAGGATATTCGGGCACTTCGTGAGAATGGAACCAATGCAGTGCTGATTGGTGAGACGCTGATGCGCAGTGAGAATAAGAAGAAAAGGTTAGAGGAGCTGCGGGGAAAATAAAGTGCATTTCCTGGGGAGGCTGGAACTGACGTGGGGCAGATGATAGCAGGATGTGAGACTGCTATATTATAGAAGAGGAACAGAACGACAGAGAGGGAGCACAGATGCGTAAAACAAAGATAAAGATTTGTGGTTTGATGGGGGGGGAGGATGTGTCTTATGTCAATATCGTGCACCCGGATTATGTGGGGTTCGTATTTGCCCAAAGTAAACGCCGGGTCAGTGAGGAACTGGCAGCAAAACTGGCGGCAGAATTGGATTCCGGAATTATCCGAGTTGGTGTTTTTGTGGATGAGGAGGCTGATCGTGTAGTGGAATTGCTTAAGAAGGACATCATTCAGATTGCCCAGCTCCACGGCGGGGAATCACCGGACGAAATCCGATACATTCAGCAGCGTAGCGGCAGGCAGGTCATTAAAGCAATCCAGGTGAGAACTGCGGCGGATGTGGCAGCAGGTATGGACTCTCCAGCAGATATCCTGCTGCTTGACAGCGGCAAAGGAAGCGGAGAGGCATTTGACTGGGACTGCTTGAGGGCAGCATCTAGACCGTTTCTTCTGGCAGGCGGACTGACACCGGAAAATGTAGGGGAAGCGGTGATGGAAATCAGCCCCTTCGGGGTAGATGTAAGCAGCGGTGTGGAGACCAATGGAAGAAAAGACTTTTTCAAAATACATGATTTTATGGAAGCGGTAACAAAAGGAGATAAAAGAAAATGAAAAAAGGAAGATATGGACAATTCGGAGGACAGTATATTTCCGAGACATTGATGAATGAGCTGATCCATCTGGAGGAACAGTATGAATTTTATAAAAATGATAAAGCGTTTAACGATGAATTACAGACGCTGCTCAACGAATATGCGGGCAGACCATCCCTGCTTTATTACGCGGAGAAGATGACGAAAGATCTGGGCGGCGCGAAGATTTATCTGAAACGTGAAGACCTCAATCACACAGGCTCGCACAAGATCAACAATGTTCTGGGACAGTGCCTGCTTGCCAAGAAGATGGGAAAGACCAGAGTCATTGCAGAAACTGGTGCCGGACAGCACGGTGTAGCAACGGCGACAGCGGCGGCACTTCTGGGAATGGAATGTGAAGTGTTCATGGGAAAGGAGGATACCGACCGTCAGGCACTCAATGTCTACCGGATGGAGCTGCTTGGAGCAAAGGTTCACCCGGTGACCAGCGGAACCATGACACTGAAGGATGCAGTCAACGAGACTATGCGCGAGTGGACCAACCGGATATCCGATACCCATTATGTGCTGGGCTCTGTTATGGGGCCACACCCATTTCCGATGATCGTGAGGGACTATCAGAGTGTTATCAGCAAGGAAGCAAGAGAGCAGATTCTGGAAAAAGAAGGAAAGCTTCCGGCGGCAGTCGTTGCCTGTGTCGGTGGCGGAAGCAATGCCATGGGAATGTTCTACAATTTTATTGAGGATAAAGATGTGGCGCTGATTGGATGCGAGGCGGCAGGAAAAGGTGTGGATACCGAGCTTCATGCGGCAACCATCGCAAAGGGATCTCTCGGAATCTTCCACGGTATGAAATCTTATTTCTGTCAGGATGATCAGGGACAGATTGCCCCGGTGTACTCTATTTCCGCAGGATTGGATTACCCGGGAATTGGACCGGAGCACGCGTATCTTCATGACACAGGAAGAGCAACTTATGTGCCTGTGACAGATGACGAGGCGGTGGACGCTTTTGAATATCTGGCGAGAGAGGAAGGCATCATCTGCGCCATTGAGAGTGCACATGCGGTGGCTCATGTTCGTAAAATCGCAGGCTCTATGAGCCCGGAGGACAGTATCATCATCTGCCTGTCAGGACGTGGTGACAAAGACGTGGCAGCAATCGCAAGATACAAGGGGGTACAAATCAGTGAGTAAGATAGGAAAAGCATTTGAAAATGGAAAAGCATTTATCCCGTTTTTGACGGCAGGGGACCCTTGTGCGGACAAGACGGTGGAATTTATTTTGGAGTTAGAGCGTGCAGGAGCAGATTTGATTGAAATCGGCATTCCGTTTTCTGACCCGACGGCAGAGGGCGTGGTAATTCAGGATGCCAATATCCGTGCCTTAAAGAAAGGAATCACAACGGATGGTGTTTTTGAAATCGTGCGCAAGGTTCGTGAGAAGACACAGATCCCGATTGTATTTCTGACCTATATCAACCCCGTCTTTCATTATGGTTATGAAGCATTTTTTGCAAAATGCCAGGAACTGGGTGTGGACGGAATTATTTCCCCGGATGTGCCGTTTGAAGAGAAGGAGGAGATTACAGGGGCGGCAAATGCACATGGTGTGGATGTCATTTCCTTGATTGCGCCGACTTCCGATGCGCGGATTCAGAGGATTGCGAAGGAAGCTGCCGGATACATTTATGTGGTATCGTCAATGGGTGTGACCGGAGTGAGAACGAAGATTACGACGGATGTGGGCAAGATTGTGGAAGCCATTCGTCAGGTGACGGACGTTCCTTGTGCCATCGGGTTTGGAATCAGCACACCGGAGCAGGCAAAAGCAATGGCAGATAAGTCTGACGGTGCCATTGTAGGCAGTGCCATTGTGAAGATTATCGAGAAGTATGGAAACGATGCGGCAGAGCACATTTATGAATATGTAAAAGCGATGAAAGATGCTATAATGGAATAAGAGCATCGAAACGTGAGAATGACCAGGCAGAGACGTGAGCTCTCCTGGTTTTTTTACCCTATCAGGCAAGCAGCGAAGCGGACTGTGAATATCCCCCCGCTGCTGAGTACATTGTGCTGCTTACGAAGCGCGTGGCACATTGTTGGAAAGGAGTTTTTATGGCGCAGACATTTGACATGATTAACGGATTCCGGGTGCGCCCGGGAGTTTATGAGCTGAACGGAGCAACGCCGGTAGAGGGAGCGGTGAACTTTACGGTCACTTCCACCCAGGCAACCTACTGTGAACTGGTTCTGTTTCGCCGTGGGGCGATGGAGCCATATGCAGTGCTTCCATTTCCAGAGCACTATCGGATCGGGCATGTATTTTCCATGCGGGTGTACGGACTGGACATTGAAGAATTTGAGTATTCCTATCGTATGGATGGACCATATTGTCCGGAACGGGGACTGATTTTCGACCGGAGCCGGTATCTCTTGGACCCGTATGCCAAGGCGGTCGTGGGGCAGAGCCAGTGGGGCACGAAACAGGATGCCTGGACCAGCTATAAGGCACGCGTGGTACGGCATAATTTTGACTGGGGCACACAGGAGCGGCCGAATCTGTCCATGGAAGAGCTGATTATCTATGAACTCCATGTCCGTGGATTCACGAAAGACCCCTCTTCCGGAGTAGAGGCACCGGGGACATTTGCAGGGTTGAAGGAGAAGATTCCATATCTGAAAGATCTGGGAATCAATGCAGTGGAATTGATGCCGATTTTTGAGTTTGACGAGTGTAAGGGACATAAGCGGGAAGACGGAGAGGAACTCTTAGATTACTGGGGATATAACACCGTCTGCTTCTTTGCGCCCAATACCAGCTATGCAAACGCCATCGAATATAACCGTGAGGGCAGAGAGTTGAAGGACATGATTCAGGAATTCCATAAAAATGGAATAGAGGTAATCTTGGATGTGGTGTTCAATCACACCGCAGAGGGAAATGAACATGGTCCTTTCTTTTCTTTTAAGGGACTGGATAACAATGTCTATTATATGCTGACGCCGGACGGATATTATTATAATTTCAGCGGATGTGGCAACACATTGAACTGTAATCATCCGGTGGTGCAGGATATGATTCTGAGCTGTCTTCGCTATTGGACGATTCACTACCGGGTGGATGGATTCCGGTTCGATCTTGCTTCTATTTTGGGGCGCAATGAGGACGGTTCGCCTATGAGGCAGCCGCCACTGCTTAAGAATCTGGCTTTTGATCCGATTCTTGGAAAGGTCAAGCTGATTGCGGAGGCTTGGGATGCAGGCGGAATGTATCAGGTTGGCAATTTTCCATCCTGGAACCGCTGGGCGGAATGGAATGGCAAATATCGGGATGACATGAGGAGCTTTTTAAAGGGAGACGGAGGAAAGCTGGCTGTGGCGGCGCTCCGGATGATGGGCTCCCCGGATCTTTATGACCCGGAGACAAGAGGCCGGGATGCATCGGTCAATTTTCTGAACTGTCATGACGGATTTACTCTATATGATCTATATGCTTATAATGTCAAGCATAATGAGGAAAATGGCTGGAAGAATTCGGACGGGGACAATAACAATCTGAGCTGGAACTGCGGCGAAGAAGGGGAAACCGATCATGAGGAGGTCAAAGCACTTCGGCTCCGCATGATGAAAAATGCGTGTGTGGCTCTGATGATGAGCCGCGGGACTCCGATGTTCTTTTCCGGGGATGAGTTTGCCAATACCCAGTATGGGAATAACAATGCGTATTGCCAGGATAACCCCATTGCGTGGGTGAACTGGAACCGCAGGAGCGAGTATCAGAATTACCATGAGTTCTACCGATATATGATTCATTTTCGGAAACAGAATCCGGTCATTTATCAGAATCAGAAATCTTCGATTATCGGAATCCCGCCGATCAGTGCCCACAAGGCAAATCCGTGGGAACCGGATCAGTCCGGGGATGAGAGAGGTCTTGGGATTCTGTATGCCGGTCGGCTGGAAAATGGGTCGGAGGATATTGTTTATGTCTTTTTGAATGTGGGCTGGGAGGAGACGACGATTCGTCTTCCGGCACTGGCGAGAGGGTGCTGGCAGCTGATTCTGGATACGACTTATGAGGAGAGTCTGATGGAGGAAAAAGGGATTTATCTGACCAATGGGGATTATTTGTTGAAGCCCCGGTCTACGATTGTTTGTAAGGCGGTTGTTTTGGAAGAGTAGGGGGGAGAAAATGGAGGATAAGAAATGCCAACAGGAATAATAATTGACACACTGGCTGTCGCTATCGGCGGTGTGCTCGGTGCGGTCGTAGGACACAAATTAACGGATGAATTCAAAACGCAGATTTCATTGATTTTCGGAATCTGTTCCATGGGAATGGGAATCAGTTCCATCGTCTTAATGGAAAATATGCCGGCGGTGATTTTTTCCATTGTAATCGGAACGGGAATCGGTCTTGCGATTCATCTGGGCAACCTGATCAACAAGAGTGCCATTGGAATGCAGCAAGGCATTTCAAAAGTATTTAAAAACAACAAATCCAGCTTATCCGAAGAGGATTTTACCGATACGCTGGTTACGATTATTGTGCTATTCTGCGCCAGCGGCACAGGAATCTATGGTTCGATGGTGGCAGGAATGAGCGGAGATCACACGATTATGATTTCCAAATCGATTTTAGATTTATTTACTGCGGCGATTTTTGCATGCAGCCTGGGGCTGGTGGTATCGACAGTCGCCATTCCGCAGTTTATCATTTTCTTTCTTCTGTTCATATGCGCGAAGTCCATCCTTCCACTTACCACACCGACGATGGTAAATGATTTCAAGGCCTGCGGTGGTTTTCTGATGCTGGCAACCGGTTTTCGTATGGTGAAGCTGAAAATGTTCCCCATTGCAGATATGATACCGGCGATGGTGATTGTGATGCCCATTAGCTGGCTTTGGGTGAATTATATTATGCCATTAGTTTAGAGAAACGAGTCCCCCACTGCTCAAGCTATCTTATTCCATATTTTTTCTCGGAAAAAGAGATACTATGTGACAAGAAGAAAAAACGTGATATACTAAAAATGATAATATAGTTTGGAACTACTGGAACACGTATTGTTTGTGAAAACAAAACGATTAAAAAAGGCAGGACGAATAACAAGACTAGGAGGATTTTAGCAATGCAGTGTACAAGAAAAGTAACAGAAGATATCATATGGGTTGGATGTAATGACAGGAGATTGACTTTATTTGAGAACCTTTTTCCAATTCCTAGGGGTGTTTCTTACAACTCTTATCTGATCCTGGATGAGAAGGTTGCGCTGATGGATACAGTGGACGCATCGGTGACACAGCAGTTTATAGAGAATATAGATTATGTACTGGGAGATCGGGCAATTGACTATCTGGTGGTGCAGCATATGGAACCAGATCACTGTGCCAATATTGAGGTGATGATGAGTAAGTACCCGCAGATGCAGGTGGTTGCCAATGCAAAGACGGTACAGATGATTCAGCAGTTTTTTGATATTGATACGGAGAGGCGTGTTGTGCTGGTGAAAGAGGGAGATACGCTTTCTCTTGGAAAACATAAGTTGAATTTCGTGATGGCTCCGATGGTTCACTGGCCGGAGGTTATGGTGAGTTATGAAGAGAAGGAGAAGGTACTGTTTTCAGCAGACGCATTTGGTACATTTGGTGCATTGAACGGTAATATTTTCAATGACGAAATTGATTTTGAGAGAGACTGGATTGACGATGCAAGAAGATATTACACGAATATCGTTGGAAAGTATGGAGTTCAGGTTCAGGCACTGCTGGGGAAAGCAGCAGGACTGGATATTCAGATGATCTGTTCCCTTCATGGACCAGTGTGGAGAAGTAATCTGGATTATTTCATTGGAAAATATGATACATGGAGCAAGTATGAGCCGGAAGACCAGGCAGTTGCGATTATTTACGGTTCTATCTACGGACATACGGAGGCGGCAGTCAATGCCCTTGCAAGCCAATTGGCAGAAAATGGCTTGAAGAATATCTCGGTTTATGATGTCTCCACAACGGATGTGTCGGATTTGATTGCCGAAGCTTTCCGGTGCAGTCATATGGTTCTGGCATGCCCGACTTATAACGGAGGTATTTATCCACCGATGGAAAACCTGCTCAGTGACATGAAAGCGCTGTCAGTGCAGAAGCGTACGGTTGCGATTATGGACAACGGAACCTGGGTGGTGACTGCCGGAAAGCAGATTATTAAGAAGCTGGAAGAGATGAAGGAAATGACGGTACTGGAGCAGTGCTTGTCAATTAAATCCACCCTGAAAAATGATCGGGCAGAAGAACTGAAGAATTTTGCAAAACAGATTGTGGAATCAATGTAAGAGTCAGACTATAGATAGGAGGGAAGATATGGGATTATTAAAAGCAGGAGCAGGTGCACTTGGTGGCGTGCTGGCGGATCAATGGAAAGAGTATTTTTACTGTGATGCAATGGATGCGGATGTGCTGGTGGTCAAAGGGACAAAGCGGACATCTTCAAAGAGAAGCAGCAATACAAAGGGCGAGGAAAACATCATTTCCAACGGTTCTGTGATTGCAGTCAATGACGGGCAGTGTATGATCATCGTGGAGCAGGGCAAGGTAGTGGATGTCTGCGCCGAGCCAGGTGAGTATGTGTATGACATGTCCACAGAGCCCAGCATTTTTACGGGCAATTTGTCCGATTCTGTGAATGAAACTTTCAATAATATCGGAAAGAGGTTTACATTTGGCGGCGATACGGGGAAGGACCAGAGGGTCTATTTCTTCAATACGAAGGAAATTGTAGGCAACAAATATGGCACGCCGAATCCGGTACCGTTCAGAGTAGTAGACCGGAACATCGGACTGGATGTGGACATTTCCATTCGATGCAATGGTGAGTATTCTTATAAGATTATCGATCCGATTCTCTTCTATACAAATGTATGCGGCAATGTGGAGTCCGAGTATGATAGGGAAGAGATTGACAGCATGCTCAAGTCAGAACTGCTCACGGCGCTGCAGCCTGCATTTGCCAAGATTTCCGAGATGGGAATCCGTTATAGTGCGCTTCCAGGACATACCATGGAGATTGCGGATGCTTTGAATGAGGTATTATCTAAGAAGTGGAATGGTCTGCGGGGAATTGTGGTTGCATCCTTTGGCGTGAATTCTGTGACTGCGCCAAAAGAAGACGAGGACATGATTAAGCAGCTGCAAAAGAGTGCCGTTATGCGTGATCCAACGATGGCGGCAGCCACACTGGTGGGGGCACAGGGTGACGCCATGAGAACTGCGGCAGCCAATCAGAATGGTGCGATGATGGGATTCATGGGCATGGGAATGGCCCAACAGGCAGGTGGTATGGACGCCCAGCAGCTCTACACAATGGGGCAGCAGAATGCACAGGCAATGCAGTCAGGTCAGGGTGCCGGAATGAGTGGTCAGACAATGCAGCAGAATCAGCCGGCAGACACGAATACCCCGTCAACACAGGGAAGCTGGACCTGTTCCTGCGGTACGGTGAATACTGGGAAGTTCTGCACCAATTGTGCACAGCCAAGACAGGAAGAAGGCTGGATTTGTTCCTGTGGAGCGGTGAACAAGGGCAAGTTCTGCTCAGAGTGTGGTTCCCCAAAACCGGCAGGTGCACTGCTTTACAAGTGCGATAAATGCGGATGGGAACCGGAAGACCCCAAAAATCCGCCAAAGTTCTGCCCGGAATGTGGTGATCCATTTACAGAAGAAGATATAAAAAGGTAATGGGAGAGGAGGAATGTATGGATACTTCAATTAGTTACAAATGTCCCAGCTGTGGCGGAACCATAACCTGGAACAGCAAGAAACAGAAGATGGTCTGCGAATACTGTGATACCGAATTTACAGAGGAGCAGATTGAGGTAATTGAAGAAGAGAGCACAGCGGAGAACACCCAGTCACAAATGGAATGGGGGGATTACGACACCCAGGCAGAAGGCAGAAAATTGGAACACATGAAGATACATATCTGTCAGTCCTGCGGCGGAGAGATTGTCGGGGACGAGAATTCGGTTGCCACCCAGTGCGTGTATTGTGGAAGTCCAACGATTCTGACCGAGAACATCGATGGTGTCTACTGTCCGGACTATGTGATTCCGTTTAAGCTTGACAAAAAAGCTGCAAAGGAAGCACTCAAAGGATTTTACAAGGGGAAGAGACTCCTCCCCAGTCTATTTGCAGCCCAGAACCGGATTGAGAAAATCACAGGAGTCTATGCGCCGTTCTGGTTATTCGACTGCGATGCGGACGCACGGATTACATACGATGCCACAAGGGTACGCTTTTACAGTGACAGTCAGTATAACTATACAGAAACCCGCCATTATGCGATTGTCCGAGAGGGAAAGATTGGGTTTGAGCGGATTCCGGCAGACGGGTCAAGCAAGCTGGATGATGCTTACATGGATTCTCTTGAGCCGTTTCATTATGGAGATTTGACGGAATTTTCGCCAAACTACCTGTCTGGTTATTTTGCAGATAAATATGATGTCAGTTCCAAGGAAAATGAGCCCCGGGTAAACCAGCGGGTGAAAAACAGCACTGAGGAGGCATTTCGGAGAAGTGTTAAGGGGTACGAGATGGTGACACCGAGAAATTCCAATGTAAATATAAAAAACGGAAGAGTCAGCTATGTGATGATGCCAGTCTGGATGCTTAGTACAAAATACAAAGACAAGGTCTATACATTTGCCATGAACGGACAGACTGGAAAAATGGTTGGAGAACTCCCGGTAGATACAGGAAAAGCCTGGAAATATATGTTTGGCATTTCTGCGATAGCATTTGCAATCGGCCAGTTGGCTGTATGGCTGATTTAGAGGAGGAGATAAGTGTGAAGAAAAAATGGAATTACGTAATGTCAGCTCTTATCCTGACTCTTTGTATGTGGGCGCTGATCGGTGAACGAGAGGCGAATGCGGCGTCTGGGGATTTTCGACAGGTCGTGGATGAGGCAGACTTGCTGACAGATGAGGAAGAGAGGCAATTGGATGATGAAATCAGCCAGATTGTGACGGCACGTTCTTTTGATATTGTCATTCTGACGGTGCCGGGGCTGGAGGGCAAGAGCACGGAGAGCTATGCGGATGATTATTATGATGAAAATGGCTATGGCATGGGAGAGGACAAAGACGGCGTACTCTTTCTAGTCAGTATGGAAGACCATGATTATTATACATCCACCTGCGGATACGGACTGGACGCTTTTACGGATTATGGAATTGAAGAGATTGGTGATCATGTAGCATCTTATCTTTCAGATGAGGAATATTTTGACGGTTTTGAGAAATTTGTGAGCATGACGGAGGAATATCTGGATGCGGCAGAGGCCGGAACTCCTTACGATGTGGACAATAAGTACGAAGACCCAAAGAATTATTTTCTCCGCGAACTGATTGCTCTGGTGGTATCGCTGGGAATCGGCTTTGTATGCGTCATGGTCATGAAATCCCAGATGAATACTGCAAGACCGCAGACTCAGGCTGCAAGCTATGAAAAAGATGGTTCTTACGAGTTGACCAGACAGAGAGATACGTTTATGTACATGAATGTGACAAGAGAGAAGAAGGCGGAAAAATCCAGTGGCGGAAGTTCCAGCCATACAAGCAGCGGCGGCGCAACTCACGGTGGCGGCGGTGGAAAATTCTAAGAGAGGAAAAGAGCGATGATCGTATATTGTTACCCAAAATGCAGTACCTGCAAAAAGGCGCTGCATTATCTGGATGAAAAAAATGTAACTTATGAACTGTTTGATATCAAAGAACAGAATCCGACAGCGCAGCAGTTGGAGAAATGGCATAAATTAAGCCAACTTCCACTGAAGAAGTTCTTTAATACCAGTGGAATGAAGTACAAAGAATTACAGCTGAAGGATAAATTACCGGAGATGAGTGAGCAGGAGCAGTATGCTCTTCTTGCCACCGATGGGATGCTAGTGAAGCGACCGCTTGTCATTGGTGAAGATTATGTGCTGACTGGATTTCGTCAGGCCGAGTGGGAAGCGAAAATATGCGGATAATCATTTCCCCGGCAATCCTTTCTTACGAGGGGATTCAGTACCAGTACATGGCACCCAAAGTGATGAAGACAGATATGATGAATCGGTGTATGTATTCGTGAAAAGATGTGCAAAACCATACGATGTGCAGCAACGAATATAAGCAAAAGATAAAAAGGATGCAGCAGAAGAAATCAAGGGGAATTTATGAGAATATTAGTAGATGCGGATGCATGTCCGGTTACCAGGATTGTTGAGCAGATCGCAAAGAAAAATGAGATCCCGGTGACGCTTCTTTGTGACACGAATCACGTCCTTCAATCAAGTTACAGTGAAGTGAAGGTAATCGGTGCAGGTGCAGATGCCGTGGATTTTGCACTTCTCGGGATTTGCAAAACAGGTGATATCGTTGTAACTCAGGACTATGGTGTGGCAGCTATGATTCTGGGAAAAGGAGCTTATGGAATCCATCAGAGTGGCAAATGGTACACCAATGAGAATATCGATATGATGCTGATGGAACGTCATATGGCGAAAAAGGCAAGAATGTCGAAGAAAAAGCACCATATAAAAGGTCCATCCAAGCGAACCGAGGAAGATGACAAAAGGTTCGGGGAATCCTTTGAAAAAATGATTTTGTATGCAAAAGACCAACAAGAAAATCGTGCAGAGAACTAAAGGAAACTTTTCAGAAATGCGAAACAAAACAAGATGTGTGACATATATCATATAATTTGGAAAGTTTTGGTGATACTATTATGAAGGGAAAGATAAGACATTTCTCCGCTTCACATAAAAACAGTATCAGGCAGAAAGGAAGAGATATCATGAAAAGAATAAGTTTTTATGATGCAAAATCATATGACAAGGAATTTTTTGATAAAGAGAATGAAAAATATGGATATGAAATAGAATACCATGAGGAGAAGCTGAATTCCAAGACGGCGGTATTTGCCCAGGACAGTGATGCAGTCTGTGCTTTCGTGAATGATAATCTGAACCAGAAAACCATTAAAAAGCTGGTGGATGCGGGAATCGGGCTGATTGCCATGCGCTGTGCCGGTTATAACAATGTCGATTTCAAGGAGGCTTATGGAAAAATTCATGTGCTCCGTGTACCGGCCTATTCACCCTATGCGGTGGCAGAACATGCAGTTGGACTTCTCATGACCCTGAACCGTAAGCTCCATAAGGCATACAATCGTACGAGAGAATTCAATTTCAGTCTGAGCGGACTGACCGGATTCGACCTTCACGGCAAGACGGTAGGTGTCATCGGAACCGGAAAGATTGGCAGATGCTTCATCAATATCTGTAAAGGCTTTGGCATGAGAGTCATTGCATTTGACCCTTATCCGGCAAAAGACGTGGATTTTGAATATGTTGCTCTGGAAGAATTGCTTGCCCAGTCCGATGTCATTTCTCTGCACTGCCCGTTGTCGAAGGACAACTATCACATCATCGATCAGGCTGCTATTGAGCAGATGAAAGAGGGCGTGGTAATCCTCAATACCTCCCGAGGTGCATTGATTGACAGTGAAGCACTTCTGCAGGGACTGCTCTGCGGAAAAGTAGGGGCGGCAGGGCTGGATGTGTACGAGGAAGAGGCAGATATGTTCTACGAGGATAATTCCAACCAGATTATTTTGGATGAGGTACTTAGTCGGTTCGTGTCACTGCCAAATGTACTGATTACTTCTCACCAGGCGTTTCTTACAAAGGAGGCTCTGGAGAATATCGCAGAG
>JAQVCP010000155.1 GCA_028689735.1 Hespellia sp.
ATTTCCCGGTACTTATATTCTGTATTAAAATCAAAAATAAATACCCCCGCAGGATCAAGATAATTGTTGACCCAGCGAAACACCTGCTCTAAGTCCTCTTCCTCTGCAATATAATTCAGAGAATCGCAGACACTGTAAATTGCACGTACCGTTCCATACAACTCGAACTCTCTCATATCCTGCAGAAGATACAAAATATCATGCCCCGATTTTTCCCGCTTCTCCATGGCAATCTGAAGCATCTCTCCGGAATTATCCACTCCAATCATATCATAACCGCGGGCTGCAAATATCTCGGTCATAGTTCCGGTTCCACAGCCAAGATCCAACAGCAGCCCATCCTTTATTCCATATTCTCTCAAAAATCCTTCCAGATATTCTGACCACTCTTCGTATGGCACATTGTCCATGAAAGTATCGTAAACGGAAGCGAAGCTTGTATATGCGTCCACTCTTTTTCCTCCCACCTGTCTGCCCCGTCCTCCGCAAAGCAGTACTGCTCTGCGAAGCATCAATGGTGCACTTTTTATTCCATTTGTCCTGTCTGCGACAGGAATTGCTTCTGCGCTGTCTCCAGCCTTCTCTGAAACTCCTCATAAAAGTGAGTCTCTCCAAAGGGCTTTACATAAAAATTCTGAAGAACATACAGACTGACCGCCTTCGCCATGTCCGCCTCGGCGCTCTCTGCCACTTTCTGCATATCCTTCAGGAAAAAATGCCAGTCACAAATATATGCTTCGTACTGCTTAAGATTCGGTGTATCGATCCATTTTTTCACTTTTACTTTTGTTCGATTGTCTTTCCTGCACTCATGGACCTGAAGAAAATACTGAAAGCTCCCATCCTCGTAAAATCTTCCCAGAGGAAACAGTCTGCAGATTCCCGGGCGGAAGCTGTGGATATTGCATCGCCCCTCTTCACTCAGAAAGCTACAGCTATCCTCCATCTTAAGATTGGGGAGAATCACGCCGTCAACCACATGCAGTTGGATTTCCTTTTGCAAAAGCTCCTCAAAGGACACGCCCATGCCTTCCGTCATCCTGCAGATATCCAGTGGATCCAGAACAATGGACTCTCCCATCCCGCGGCAGCATGCAGAACATCCCGCACAGTCGCCGCAATCTGCCTTGACCAGATCATTGGCTGTATATAGCCTTCCGTCTGAAATCTCTTCCAGCTTCACATCTCTTTCCATAATTTCCTGACCTCATTCTTATTCCTGTATTATCTTTTCTTTTTCGCGGCTATGGCCGTGAAATTTGCATATAACTAGAATACGTCATTCAAGCATTATTTTCAACACTTTCCCGCATTTTTCCACATAGTACTTGACAGATGTTTACCATGTGAACTACAATTAGGTTTGGAAAACTTCGGTAGGTGAGGTTACCATAGGGATTAGGATTTTCCTGAGATTGCTGCCGCGAAAAGAGTGGAGACACTTTCGAGTTGGTTAGCAGGCTATGTCGAGATAAGGCATAACCTAACGCAATTTTATATGCCCTGTGATACTAAAGCTCAAACGATGGATGCATATAGATCAGGTTCTATACGAGATGGGATATTTTTTATCCCCGCCATTGTCATGAAGCTTTGGCGGGGATTTTTTTGCGCATAGCAAGAATTGTGTACAAAATCAGAATATTTAATACAAATCATATTAAGAAAGGTGGTGAAGGCAGTGGACGCTGGTGCCAGTTATCCTTCGGGACACTATAAGCAAACATTCATAGAAAAAAGGGGATATTACAATGGAAAAAGAATTATTTGTAAAGCTCTTACAGGACCGGGAATTCAAGGCTGTAAGAAGTATTTTAAATGCAATGAATGCAGTGGACATTGCCGCACTGCTTTCTGAACTTGATGACAAAGAACTTGCATTGGCATTCCGCCTCATCTCCAAGGATGAAGCCGCCGATGTATTTGCTAATATGAACAACTCCATGCAGACATATCTTGTGGAGATGTTCACGGAAAAAGAATTAAAAGAAATTTTAGATGATTTATACCTGGATGACACTGTGGATATGCTGGAAGACCTTCCTGCCAATCTGGTCATCCGTATTCTGGATTCGGTCAGCCAGACGAAGCGGGATATGATCAATGTTCTGCTGAATTATCCGGAGGACAGTGCCGGAAGCATCATGACCACCGAGTACGTGGGACTCCGCCAGTACATGACTGTCGCAGAATCCATGAGCCACATCAAGCGGACCGGAATTCACAAGGAGACTATCTACACCTGCTATGTCACAGACCGCAGGCAGCTGATCGGGATTGTCACCGCTAAGGACTTGATGACTGCAGATGATGATGTGCTGATCAAGGATTTGATGAATACAGAATTCATTGCTGTGCATACCCACACCGATCAGGAGGAAGTTGCACAGATTTTCGGGAAATATGACCTGCTCGCCCTTCCGGTCCTGGACACTGAGGACATGATGGTCGGAATCGTCACTTTCGATGACGCAATGGACGTCATGGTAGAAGAGGCCACCGAAGATATGACCAAGATGGCTGCTATGAACCCAAGCGAGAAGACTTACTTTGATACCTCCGTGTTTGAACATGCCAGAAACCGTATTCTCTGGCTCCTTGTGCTCATGCTCTCAGCAACCATCACAGGACAGATCATCACCAAATACGAAGATGCATTTGCCGTTCTGCCGCTGCTCGTTTCTTTCATCCCGATGCTGATGGATACAGGCGGCAACTGTGGTTCCCAGAGTTCCACCCTCATTATCCGTGGAATCGCACTGGATGAGATTCATTTTAAAGATACTCTGAAAGTCATTTTCAAGGAATTCCGCGTATCACTACTTGTAGGTGTCGCACTCGCCCTTGCAAATGGAATCCGTATCTTTATCATGTACCATGATCCTAAAATGGCGCTTGTTGTCGGACTTTCTCTAATCTGTACCATTGTCATTTCCAAAATAATCGGCTGTGCGCTTCCGCTTTTTGCCAAGAAAGTCGGTCTGGATCCTGCCATCATGGCAGCACCGCTGATTACGACTCTGGTGGATACCTGCTCAATTATGATTTATTTCACGATTGCCACACAGGTATTCCAGTTGTAGGATGCTATTTTGCTGCTATATGCAGCTCATATATCATACCTTCTGTTTTTCTTTTACCCGAAATCTCACACTCTTACCCACCACTTAGTGCTCTACGCACTTGAAGTGAGTGGGGACTTGCTTGTGTCAGTAGGAGTTCAAGCTCCTACTGACAAGCAGCGTAGCTGCTATGAGGTTATGAGCAAGTAGCAAAGCGGATTGCGAATATCCGTTTTGACTCAGCTAGTGCGACAGGCACGTGCTGGTCTTGGGAGGAACGCGGAGCGCGGTCGCCCATCTTGTGAAAATCCACTTTTTAAATGTAATAGGGGTGTTTCTCACTTACTTCTGTTTCTCCCCGCCTTTTCTCTAACCAACTTGCCAGATTGATACCCTCCC
>JAQVCP010000013.1 GCA_028689735.1 Hespellia sp.
AACAGGGTGGGTCAATTCACAGTGTAAAAAACAGAAATAACAAAAAAATCTGATCCACCGATTTCAAAACTAGGGTGGGTCAGATTTAAACGAAAAAGTGGGTCAATTTTACTTGACAATCAACAATATGGTCACTGAGGTGACCACGCTTCGGCGCGAGAGTTTCGCAGGCAAACTCTTTGCTCTATTAAGGAAAGCTTAAGATTTATTTAATGAAATCGAAACTTGCCGCTGTTATTATGTACACTATGGATAGGATATCCGTGTGCTGGCAGCAGTCAACATTTTGCAGTGCATCGCGAAACAGTCCTGATTCCAGAGACATAGTAACGGAGGGCTAAAAATGGATACATTAATCAAACTTTGTGACATAAGCAAGGTATATAATCCGGGTGCCAATGAAGTGCGAGCGCTCAATCATGTGGATTTGAATATCAATGTGGGTGAGTTCGTGGCAATTGTGGGTCATTCCGGTTCGGGAAAATCGACACTGATGAATATGCTGGGATGCCTGGACACGCCGACATCCGGAAGCTATGAGCTGCACGGACATGATGTACTTAGCCTGGATGACAATGAATTGTCCAACATTCGCAATGAGGAGATTGGATTTATTTTCCAGGGATTCAACCTGATTTCCAATCTTGATGCGACGGGCAACGTGGAACTTCCGCTGATTTACCGTGGAATTGGGAAGAAGACGCGGAGAAAGCTTGCGGTGGATGCATTGAAGATGGTGGGACTAGAAGGGCGTATGACACACAAGCCTTCTGAGATGTCGGGAGGGCAGCAGCAGAGGGTGGCAATTGCAAGAGCGATTGCGGCAAGTCCTCCGGTGATACTGGCAGATGAGCCGACGGGAAACTTGGATTCAAAATCAAGTAAAGAGATTCTTGGAATTTTGAGAGGCCTGTATGAATCGGGCAGAACCGTCATCCTGATTACGCATGATGATGATATTGCAAGGCAGGTAAAGAGGGTCATTCGGATAGAGGATGGACGAATTGAATCAGATTATGAAAATGAGGAGGATGTAGCGAATGTTTAGGAAGGGAAATAAGAAAAATCAGGTGGAACAGGAGAGCATGATTGATCAGGCGGAACAGCTGGAAAATGAGAGTGACCTCGATCAGGTGGAACTGGAAGATAAGAATGAACAGGCAGATCAGATAAAAAAGAAGGGAAAGAAACCAAAAAAGAAAGCAGTGATAGCAGTCATTGCAGGTTGTGCTGTAATTGGGGGAATTGCATTTGCGGTGCAGTCAATGAACTCTTCGGCTTCCGGCACTGCAGTGGAAGTGGCAGCGGTAAAGAAAGGGGATGTAGTAAGCAGCCTGAATATTACAGGAGATGTGACCAGTGCCAACACTAAGACCTATTTCTCCCCAGTCAATGCCACCATCAATACGTGTAACGGTGAAAATGGAACTACGGTGGACAGTGGGGCGCTGATCATCGGTTATGATACGACAACACTGGCACAGGATAACCAGAAAGCACAGCTGCAAAATACTGTGACTGCCAGTGGAAACCAGGATGTGATTGAAAAAGCGAATCAGGCCAGTGCAAGAACGACCCGGGATGAGGACTCCATCCAGGCAGACATCGATTCCACCCAGGCTCATGTAGCGGAGCTTAACAGCTGGATTGCTGAGCGGACGAACGAGCTGGCATCCGATTCTACGCAGAGTATGACGGATGCCACAATTGCATATCAGAATGCTGCAAGTGAACTTGACACTATGACTTCAAGAATGAAGGACATTGAAGGACAGTTAGAGGATTTGGAAAAAAAGATTTCAGCAGCAACAGAGGAAGAGAAGACAGGATATGATGACACAAAGGCTCAGCTGACCCAGGAAAAAGCAACCCTTGAGGAAGCGATATCTGCAAAGACTGTAGAGGTGAGGTCTCTGGATAATGAGAAGACGAGAGTTGCCGGAATGACAGCGACACCTGCAACTGACGGACAGATTGTAGCGTGGAACAATGAACTGACGTCTGCGCAGGCAGAACTGAGCAGTTTTCAGGCAGAGCTTGCAACGGCACAGGGTGAGACAAAAGCGGTGGCTACCGCTGAAGTGACATCGGCAGCGAAGGAGCAGATGAATGCACAGAATAACCTTTCCGAACTGGCTGCACTCACAACCGAGCAGCTTCTGGAAAAAGGTCAGGAAGGAATGAAGACAGAATTCAAGGGCGTCCTTACTGATGTAAAAGTAAAACAGGGCGAACTTGTGACACAGGGTCAGGAGCTGTTCACAGTGGTAAGTAACGAAAATGTTTATGTCAAAGTTCCAGTTTCAAAATCTGATTATGATAAAGTAGAAGTTGGTCAGAGTGCAGGCATCACAATTGGAAAGAAGGCATATCAGGGAACTGTGACAGAAATCAGCAAAATTGCAACCAAGACAGAAAAGGGTGCCGAAGTCATTTATACAAAGGTTCGCGTTGATAATGCTGACAGTGATATTTACCTGGGTGTGCAGGCGAAGGTCCGGCTGAACGTAGGAAATGTGAAGAATGTTCTCTGTGTGGATTCTGCAGCAATCAACACGGATTCTGACGGAGATTTCTGCTATGTCGTCGGTAAGGACAGTAAGGTGGTCCGCAAAAATGTGACGGTAGGACTTGGGTCATCCGATTCTACAGAGGTAAAGGATGGCATCAAGGAAGGTGACCAGGTGATTCGTGAACTTCCGGATGGTGTTGAGGAAGGCAGTGTAGTGACAGCACAGAAGAGTGCGTCAAAAGAAGCAAAGACAGCGGAAGGGGAGTAAGAGAATGGGGCGATTTGGTGAGTATTTTAAAATGGCCATCGACAGCATCCGGTCCAACAAAGGGCGGACGCTGCTGACTATGCTTGGTATCATCATCGGAATCTCTTCTGTTATCATGATTACGACCATTGGAAATGGTCTGCAGGGTTCGATCAAGGATCTGTATGGTTCCGTTGGAAATGTCATGTATGTATGGCCCGGCGAGGATGCGGAAACTTCTCCTGAGGCGATTACGGAAATAGATATGGAAGAAATCAGAGCACTGAATGGAATCACGGGTGTGACTCCGACCGATGCCGTCAGTGGGAAACTGGAGACGAGAAAAGGAAAGTTTGATGCAAGTATTAGCGTTGGAAATCCGGATTTGGAATATACAAATCGACTGGACATTATTTATGGCAACTTTTTTTCTGACAGCCAGTCAGACAGCGGCAGTATGGTCTGCGTGATACCGGAAGATGATGCACAGAAGCTTTTTGGAGCGAAGAAAGTTGTAGGACAGAAGCTGGAGGTGGAAGTGGCAGGCGGCCTTCAGGAAGTAGAGATTATTGGCGTCAGCAAATCTCGGACGACCAGTGGAATCATGGCAATGATGATGGGAACGACGGATAAGGTTACTCTCTACATGCCTATGAGTGCAATGGGAGTATGGGGCTATGATTTTTCCTATGCAACACAAATCTATATTTCAGCGGAAGAAGGAGTAGAGGCTTCCTATATGGAAGAGGAGACAATGAATATTCTTAACAGGAATCATGGCTTCACCAATGAGAAAATGTTCGAGACCTACACAGCGGCAGGCGAGCAGGATCAGATGACTTCTATGTTCAGCATGATTACAGTATTTATCACGGTGGTTGCGGCTATTGCATTACTGGTAGGCGGAATCGGAATCATGAATATTATGCTGGTATCCGTGACTGAACGAACCAGAGAAATCGGAATCCGTAAATCGCTGGGTGCAAGAACCACATCGATTATGGTACAGTTCCTGTCAGAATCTGCAATTATTGCGGGAATCGGCGGTGGAATCGGTATTGTGGCAGGGGTGGTTCTGGGACTCATCGTGTGTGGAATTCTCCATATGACTGCGGTCATTCCATGGAGTGCGGCACTGTGGGCAACCTTGTTTGCCTGTGGAATCGGATTATTCTTTGGAATCTATCCGGCAAGAAAAGCAGCGAAGCTCAGCCCGATTGAGGCACTGCGCAGAGAGTAAACTCATCAGTGGTATACAGAAAAATAAGAAGAAACCTGACATATGAAAAGTTGTCAGGTTTCTTCTTATTTTGTGGTTTTAAAGTTTCTCATGATTGTGAAAATGGCTATCTTTTGCTGCTGTGTAAGCTGCGCCCATTCTTTCATCAAATCCTGTTCTTCTAATGTCAATGGATAAAAGGACTCATCTTCCGTGAAGAACTGTGCAAGCGTAATACCAAGGGCATGACAGATTTCCTCTAATGTGGGAATGCTCGGAATCGTATCTCGGTTAAAAATATTGGAAATAGTAGACGAACTAAGCGTGCTCTCGGCGACAAGGCGGTATTCGCTCCAGCCTCGTTCATCAAGGAGTTTCTTAATGCGCTGTGCAGTACGGTTCATGATTTCACCTCAATTAGTATAGTAATAAATTTTTAACCTTATCAAGCAAGCTTTCTGTTTCAAGTGCGAGGAGCACTCAGTAACAAGAGCTGCAATAAGGTTAGGATCAAGTAGAGAAGCGGATTACGAATATCCGCCTGACTCATATTATTGTGTATATATGATCAGCCTTACAGCAAATGACATAATATAGTACTATACTAGTACTCAAATGAATCTAAAAATAGTATTACTATGAACTGTAAAATCATACTCAAATGAGGTACAATAGAATAAATCACAAATAAAAACAACAAGAAAAACAAAATAATAAGGACATAGGAATGGAGCATATGGAACCGGTCTTTGGGGAATTGTATGATACAGAGAAGCGTCACATTTGGAAGCAGATGAAGGAGGATGAGAAGATGACAAAATTAGAGAAAATATATGACAAAATTATTCATATGGATTCAGATATTATGATGCAGATTGATGGAAGGATGATCAGGTATATTGCAGATACTTCCATTAATGGGAAGAATTCGCTGGAAGCAATATTGGTACTGAGCTTTATCTATGGGTACTTACAGGCAAAGGAAGATGTCAATACGCTGAAAGATGATAAAGAATAATTTATTTCAGGAGAAGCTGAGATGTTCAGGCAAGATTTTGTAAAGGAATAGCAAAGCGGATTCCGGGCATCTGCTTGACGAGAAACATTTGACATGCTACATTATGAAATATGTGAGAAAAAGAGAAGGAATGGAGAGCATGTTACAATGGACGAGATCAAACAATATTATAATAAATTTAACGAAGAGAAGCGTCTGAATTCCCGCCACGGACAGGTGGAATATCGTATTTCCATGAAGTATATCCATGAATATCTGAAGCTGGATAAACCAAAAGAAGAAATCCATATCCTTGATATCGGGGCGGGAACCGGGCGTTATAGCGTTGCCCTGGCAAATGAGGGATATGACGTGATGGCCGTAGAGCTGGTAAAATATAATCTTGGAATCTTGAAATCCAAAGGAAGCACTGTCAAAGCCATACAGGGAAATGCACTGAATCTGTCAAAGCTTCCGGATGAACAGTTTGATGTGACATTGCTGTTTGGACCGATGTATCATCTATTTACATACGAGGACAAGAAAAAAGCACTGGAAGAAGCGAAACGGGTGACGAAAAGCGGTGGTGTGATTCTGGTTGCATACTGCATGAATGAGTACGGTGTGATTACCTATGCGTTCAAGGAGCGTCATATAGGGGAGTGCATGGCAGAGAATCGTTTATCTGAAGATTTTCACACCCTGTCGGAAGAGAAAAATATTTATGATTATGTTCGTGTGGAGGACATGGACCGTCTGAATGAAGCTGTGGGACTTCAGAGAATCAAGATTCTCTCCCCGGATGGGCCTGCCAACTACATGCGTCCTTTTTTGAACCAGCTGACCGATGAAGAATTTGAGTGGTTCATCCAATACCAGACGGCGGTCTGTGAACGAGCAGATTTGATCGGAGCAGGGGCACATGCGGTGGACATTCTTCGAAAATAGAAAATGACTTTGGTATCAGAGAATAAAAAATAGTACAAATTTTATGTTTTAAGGAGCTGTGCACCGCTGAATTTAATCAGCTAGTGCGATGCCCTGGCCTTTTTTATGATTGGATATATGTTAAACGGCAGTTGTTAGGAGGGGTGTTGTGGAGAAAGGAAATTATGAAATTATTCGTTTTTTGGACTGGGAAATAGTAAAGCTGATTCCTCATGTTGACAAGTATGCGACAGGAAAAAAAACGGTGTTTCGCCATTGGCATACGGGAATTGAAATTCTGTATTTTGTGGGAGGAAATAGTGAAGTATGGATAAATGGTAAAACAATTCATATTCAAGAAGAGGGGATCGTATTGGTGAATAGCAATGAACCACATCAAATAATTTGTTATGAAACCAAACAAGCAAAAGGATGCACAATTATAATTTCATATGAATATTTGAAAACGCTATATAAAAAAGTAGATCAATGCTATTTCGTATTGGATGAGCAGCATCCTTCCTTTGAAAAACTAAAATGGTATATGAAAGGACTGCTTTCTGTTTATCAAAGGAGAAGTAGAAATGAATTTTATCATATAAAACTGAACAATATAGCGAATGAGATTATTTATTTATTGCTGAAAGATTTTCGTAATGAAAATGAGGGGATGAAAACACAGAGATATGCGGAACGATATCGATTAATTATTCAGTTTATAGAGGATCATTATCGAGAAAACATAAAGATGCAACAACTTGCTGATAAGTTTCATTTTAGTAAAGAATATTTTTCACGCAGTTTTAAAAAATATATGGGTATAAATTTTAAAGATTATTTGACAAAACGGCGGCTATTGGAAGCAGAAAAGATATTGCTTATGACAGATAAGCAAATATCAGAAATTGCGTTGGAAAGCGGATTTACTGATATTAAAGTGTTTTATGCTGCGTTTAAAAAAGAATATAAAAGTACTCCGAATGAATATAGAAAAAAGAAATCCATAAAATAATGGGTTTCTTTTTTAGGTTAAAAAAGGGAATAAAACAGGTTAAATGAAGGAAAGAAAAAATTGGCGATTATGGCTATAATAAAGAAGAAGTTATGGGAATGCAGTATATGACGGGCAAAATCACCCGCAAATATCTACCCACAGGAAGCATAAAACATAAATGGAAATTTCGGAAGACGTCCACCGAGAGGTGCCGGAAGGAACAACACACAAAGAATCCCATGAAGAATCGATAGTCAGATTTTATTCCATCAGGGCAACAATCTGGCGTAGGAGAATCATAGGCTAAATGGAAGTGCATACACCATCTAACTTCAGGTAAATTTCTGAAAAAGTGAGAAAATCGAGTTAACAACAGAAAAATAATGATATATGGGAGGTTATTATCTTTATGGAGAAGAAACAAAAAACGCCAATGTCAGTCAGGTTATGCTATGGAAGTGGAGCTGCAAGTTCAAATGTTATAAATACTGTTTTGGGAAGTTTCCTGCTGGCATACTATACGGATACCGCATTAATAGGTGTTGCAGCGATAAGTACCATGCTTTTATTGGCAAGATTTTTAGATGCTGGGACCGATGTTGTTATGGGATGTCTTGTTGATAGAACAAATACCAGATGGGGAAAGGCAAGACCATGGCTGTTTCTTGCGGCACTATTAACTCCTATTGGGATAATTCTGATTTTGAATGTTCCAATGGGGTGGTCGGATTCGGGGAAATTAATATATGCTTATTTAACCTACATTTTCTTAAATTGCATTGTATGTACGATTCATGGAATCGCATATCCGACACTGCTGGCACGTATGACTATTGATTATAAGGATCGGGCATTGACCAGTGCTATATGCTCTATTTGCAATAATATTTCAGGAGTTGTGATTGGAAGTGTAATTCCAGTTCTGGTATCGAAGCTGGGATGGTCCAAGAGCTCTGTGATATTAGGAATTTTATCAGGTGTTTTATTGTTGATTACAGTCTTTGGCGTTAAGGAGAAAATTGGAATTGATGAATCAACCGAAAAGAGGAATGCACAGAAAGTTCCAATGAAGGTGGCTCTTCCTATAGTGCTAAAGAATAAATATTTTTATATCATGATGCTGATTGGAATATTTATGTTAATTCTAAATGCAAATGCAATTAGCTCTATGGTATATTATTGCAATGAAGTTATTGGAGATCCGATGTTTATGACAAAGCTGATGAGTATTGGACAGATACCAGGCATATTAATTCTGTTTTTTATGCCAATAGTATCTAAAAAAGTTGGAAAGCATCGTTTTATGTTGTTTGGGGTGCTTATGTGTTTGGTTGGCTTTATAATCCTGGGGTTAGCGGATGGAAATCGTACAATGACTTTAATTGGAACCATTTTGAGAAGCACAGGAATAAGTCCAGTGATTGCAGGAGCCTTTGCATACATAGCAGATATAGCAGACTTTGGTGAATGGAAATCAGGAATTAGGACAGAAGGATTGATTAGTTCAGCTCAGAGTATCGGCTCTAAGATCGGTATTGGAATTGGTTCTGCAATGACTGGTGGGATACTTGCTGCAACTGGATATGTGGGCGGGGCTTCCAAACAGAGTGCAGAAGCGATTATGGGAATCAAGTTTACATTTGGATGGTTAGGAGCTATCTTATCAATTTTTCTTTTGGTTTGTATTATCCTTTTGGATGTTGAAAAATATATGCCGGAAGTAAAAGTACATTTGGAGCGTAAATATGCTGATAATCACTAACATGGCAAAGGCGGTATGAAATAAATAGTTAGGCTAGAGATTTGAGAACAGCTTTAGCATGTATTAGCAAAAATAGGAATATTATTGAAAGGTTGTATTATAATGGAAACAGAAATGAGCTCTTTTGAAGAATTTCCGGCAAGTGAACTGTCACCGGAAGGAATAAAGATTATTAAGGCAGATAGATCCCCCAAATTTGCGATGCCTAAACTTCATGTAAAATATGCAGAAAAGGACAAAATGCCGTTACATCTCCAAATTATTCTTCCACCAATGGAATGTGAGGATATGATGGGAAAGGAGAAAAAATTCCCTTTGGTAGTTTTTATTCAAGGGTCTGCATGGCTGGAACAGAATCTGGGAGAAAAAATACACGGTTTATGCGAATTTGCAACCAGAGGTTATGTTGTAGCTATTGTAGAGTATCGTCCATCTTATGTTGCACCGTTTCCTGCGCAGGTAAAAGATGCGAAAACTGCAATCCGTTTCTTGCAAGAAAATGCAGATGATTATCATATAGACAGAGATAATATTTTTGTATGGGGAGATTCTTCCGGCGGACATACCTGTGTTATGGTGGCTGCGACTATGGAACGGGAATACAATGATGAGAAAGGAAAGCTTAATGTTAAAGCATTTATTGATTTTTACGGTCCGGTAGATATTACTAAAATGAATGATCAGAACTCAACACAAGATCATATGTCACCAGAAAGTCCGGAAGGCAGATTAATTGGAAAACGTCCAGTTGATAACAGTCCTGAATGGACAGATGCGGTTAATCCAATGAACCATATTAGTAGGGACCAGGAAATTAGACCTATATTAATTGTTCATGGGGACAAAGATTGTGTGGTTCCGTTTCGGCAAAGTGTACTTCTCTATGAAAAACTAAAAAAATTAGACAAGAAGGTGGAGCTCTACAAACTAGAAGGTGCTGATCACGGAGGCGACGCTTTTTTAAAGAAATCAGTATTAGATTTAGTTGAACAATTCCTCAAGAAAAATATGTAAGATTTCAAAAAATCTTATATTCAATCAAGAGGGTTTGGGGTGGACTCTTAGTAAAGCTACAGAAATCCGTGCAGTGAATACACACGATTTCAGCCAAGTGAAGGATAAAAAGGAGAAACAGTATGCAAATTTATGTGTCAGAGAAAGCGGCCAGAGGAGGCGATGGTTCAAAATCGAAACCTTATCAGACAATCAGCGAAGCAGCAAAGAGAGCTGTGGCAGGAGATGAAATTCTTGTGGAACCCGGCATTTATCGCGAATCGGTTGACCCAGTTAATGCGGGAACAAGTGAACAACGGATTACATACCGTTCAGTGGTAAACAAGGCAGCAGTGATAACCGGTGCAGAGCCAGTAAGTGGCTGGCGGTTATATGAAGGAGATGTCTGGTCTGTGAGAGTCCCCAATGGCATCTTTGGAGAGTATAATCCATACACTGTGAGTGTTACAGGAGACTGGTACTGGGCGATTAAGCCTCTTCATACAGGAGAAGTCTATTTAAATGGAAAATCAATGTATGAGGTTATGGAATTAGAAAAAGTCATGAATCCAGAAGTATATAAGGGATCATGGGATCAAAGCGGGACTACTTTATGCTGGTATACTGAGCAGGATTGTGGGATGACGGTTCTATATGCAAACTTCCAAGGTAAAAATCCAAATGAGGAAAAAGTAGAAATAAATGTGAGAAGAAATTGTTTCTATCCCTCTATAACCGGAGTGGGATATATAACTTTGTCTGGTTTTACAATTAGTAAGGCGGCAACGCAGTGGGCACCACCAACTGCATATCAGGAAGGTATGGTGGGACCGCATTGGTCAAAAGGCTGGATTATAGAGGATTGTGAAATCTCAGATTCAAAGTGCAGTGGTATCTCCCTGGGTAAATACTTGCAGCCAGATAATGATAACAAATGGACAACAAAATATACAAAAGCTGGAACACAGACGGAGAGGGATGCTATTTGTCAGGCTCAAGCAGAGGGGTGGTCAAAAGAGAGTATAGGTTCTCACATAGTGCGAAGATGCAATATACATGACTGTGGACAGACCGGTATTGTGGGGCATCTGGGAGGTGCATTCTCAGTGATTGAGGACAATCACATTCATCACATTAATAATAAGCAGGAACTGGCAGGTGCAGAAATAGGCGGAATAAAAATGCATGCGGCTATTGACGTGGTTTTTAAAAGAAACCATATTCACCATTGCACCCGAGGAATTTGGCTGGATTGGCAGGCGCAGGGAACGAGAGTGACAGGAAATGTTTTTCATGATAATATGCCGCCTAACGATACTGAAATTGCGGGTGAACTTGCATTGGGTGAGGATATATTTGTGGAAGTATCACATGGTCCTACGTTGATTGATAATAATCTGTTGCTGTCTGATTGTGCAGGTCGGTTAAGTACTCAGGGGTTGGCATTTGTACATAACTTGATTGCGGGATCTTTTACCTATGTTGGACAGGGTGTAGATAACGATGGGGTAAAATTTCCAACACCAAGGTATACTCCTTATCATATGAAGCATCGTACTGAGGTGGCTGGATTCATGACAATTCTACATGGAGATGCAAGATTTTACAATAATATCTTTATACAAAAACCTGTACGTACGATGTTGGAGTCGTTTGCAAAAGCTGAAAAAAAGGATACGCTGGATTACATAAATTTAGTTTGCGGAACGAAACCATATGATGGGTATCCCACATCACAAGAATACTTTAGCAGGTTTGAAACCGCGGCATATGGGGCAAATGCTGATTTGTATTATGATCATTTGCCAGTGTATACAGGAGGGAATATCTATTATAATGGTGCGAAACCATGTGACAAAGAGGAAAATTGTGTGATAGATTCAGAGAATCACATCGAATGGGAGATAAAATATGATAATGGAAAATATATATTAAAATCAAATCTATTTCAATATCTTCCTAAAAGTAAACTGGAAATGATATCAACATCCATTTTGGGAGAAGCATTTGAACCGGAGCAAAAGTTTGAAAATCCGGATGGGACTCCAATCGTATTTAATCGGGACTATTTTGGAAAGCATAGAGGAATTTTTCCAGTCTGTGGACCTTTTGAAGAATTAAAGGAAGAAATTATACTGTAGAAAATTTATAAGAGTCATATAAGCAAGGGGACTGCCAAGGAAGATACAAAAGCTGGCAGTCCTTTTTCTTATACAAAAAAATAAAAATGCTTGTATAATGGATGGTAAAGAGTTATAATGACTACGTAAATTAAATAAAAGTTCTTCGGGGTAGGGTGTGATTCCCAACCGGCGGTATAGTCCGCGACCCACTTAGGTGGTTGATTTGGTGAGATTCCAAAACCGACAGTAAAGTCTGGATGAGAGAAGAAATTGTATGATTGGATTGTACGACAGCCTCGAATATTTATATTCGGGGTTTTATTTATTCATAACGCTATATCAAAGATGTGGCGATCCAATACAGCAATTCCTCAAAAAAGATGAACTTGAACATGCAGCGCGGTCATTCCTGGTAAGAAAAGCATCAGGTGGTGGGACGGGCGGCAGCAAATTAGAATTGAATTTTAGGAGGAAATGAGTATGAGCACACAGACAGAAACAGTGACAAAAGCAAATCAGGTACAGGCGGCTAACGCCAAATCAAAAATCGGAGTGCAGGCAATTGCACAGGTGGGGATGCTTGCGGCAATCGCAACCGTATTGATGTTGTTTGAGATTCCGCTTCCATTTGCACCAAGCTTTTATGAGATTGACTTCAGTGAGGTTCCGGTACTTGTCGGATGCTTTGTGATGGGACCGGTTGCGGGAGCAGTGATTGAATTAGTAAAAATCGTTCTGAACTTTATTATCAATGGAACGATTACAGCAGGAGTTGGAGAACTTGCGAATTTCTGTATCGGATGTGCATTTTGTGTACCGGCAGGGATTATTTACCGTAAGATGAGATCAAGAAAAGGTGCATTGGTTGGAATGGTAACCGGAACACTTCTTATGACAGTAGTAGGTGTATTTTTGAACGCATATCTGTTACTTCCAACATATGCAAAGGCTTTTGAGATGCCAATTGATGCACTGATAGGAATGGGAACAGCGGTAAACCCGAATATCGACAGTCTGCTGACATTCGTACTGTTTGCAGTTGCACCGTTTAATCTGTTGAAGGGATTTTTAGTGTCCTTGATTGTATTCCTGATTTATAAGAAAATCAGCCCGATTTTTAGAATGCATCAGAAATAGAAATTGATGTTATGAAGCTGTGTCAGGTTACGCGGGAGCAGCGAAGAGAAGTTAGAGTTTTTATTTGAACAAAATTACTATAATAGCTGGCTATAGATTTAATCTATGGCCAGCTATTACTTTTTCATATATTTTTTTAGGTTTATTTCCTATTATTCATATTGACATAATAGGAAATAAAGGAGTATACTCTGTCTTACATCGCAGGATAAAAGTTTAACAAAGAGGAAGTTGCTTTTAGGGTATGCCGATGTATTTCATAAAAGAGAGGAAGCGATAATATGAAAAACAGAACACTTAGCAAAAGAACAATTGGTCTTGCACTGACCGGAGTATTGGTGATGGGGGTGATGTCAGGATGTGGAAGCAAGAGCACTTCTGATGCTGGTTCAGATAGCGGCAGCACTGCGGCGCAGTCAGATGCGGTGGAGATTACCAATGTTTCTTATGATCCAACGAGAGAATTGTATGAGTCTTACAACACCTTATTCCAAGACTATTGGAAGGAGGAGAGCGGGCAGGATGTGACGATTACACAGTCACATGGCGGTTCCGGCAAGCAGGCACTTGAGGTGGCGAATGGACTGGAAGCGGATGTGGTGACATTGGCTCTGGAAGGAGACATCGATACGGTGAAGGATGCCGGACTCATTGAAGATGGTTATACTTCAGAATTTGATAATGACAGTTCGCCCTACACATCGAGTATCGTATTTTTGGTGAGAGAGGGAAACCCGAAGAACATTACAGATTGGGGAGACTTACTGAATAGTGATGTTGGTGTCATTACACCAAACCCTAAGACGAGTGGAGGTGCACGCTGGAATTATCTTGCGGCCTGGTACTATTTTGAACAGCAGGGACTATCCGAGAACGAGATCAAGGAGAATATCCAAAAGCTGTATTCCAATGTACTGGTGCTTGATTCCGGAGCAAGAGGAGCGACAACGACATTTACAGAAAATCAGCAGGGAGATGTGCTCATTGCATGGGAAAATGAAGCATTCCTTGCCCTGGAAGAAGACCCGGATGCTTATGATATCGTCATTCCATCGGTATCCATCTTGTGCCAGCCAACAGTTGCAGTTGTCGATGAGGTGGTGGATGAGAGAGGAACAAGAGATGTGGCTGAGGCATACCTGAAATACCTGTATTCTGATGATGCGCAGAAGCTGGAGGCTGAAAACTATTATCGTCCAATCGATGAGACCGTGCTTACCGATTTTACATCGGCGGATGAAAGCAATACCATCACGGAGGTTCCATCTGATGGAAAATGGATTAAGACAGATATTAATCTGACTGACATCAGCCATTTTGATGGATGGAGCAAGGCAACAGAAAAACATTTTGCAGATGGAGGAATCTTCGATCAGATTTATGAAGAAAAATAAATAGATGGGAAAGAAGAGAAAAAAGAAAAATGTAATACCGGGCTTTGGAGTATCCCTTGGAATCACGATAACTATGCTTGGTTTGGTGGTTATGATTCCATTGTGCTCGCTGGTTCTTTTCTCGGCTGAACTTTCACCGACAGAGTTTCTTAAGACCGTAACAGGAGCAAGAGTGTTATCAAGTTACAGAGTAAGCTTTGAGACAGCCTTTTTCGCCGCAGTCATTGACGCTGTGGCGGGGCTGGTTATTGCCTGGGTCCTTGTCCGGTATGAATTTCCCGGCAGAGAAATCATGAATGGTTTGATTGAATTACCCTTTGCACTGCCGACTGCAGTTGCAGGCATTGCACTGACACATCTGACAACTGCAAATGGCTGGGTAGGCAGTATCTTTCATCGATTTGGTATTGAGATTGCATATACCAGGATTGGAATCACAGTGGCACTCGTGTTTATCGGAATCCCGTTTGTTGTAAGATCTGTGCAGCCGGTTTTGGAAAAAGTGGATGGACAGTATGAAGAAGCAGCAAATATCCTTGGTGCAAATCCACGGCAGACCTTCTGCCGGATTATTTTGCCTGAGATTTCTCCGGCGTTGATTGCAGGATTTACTATGTCCTTTGCAAGAGGGCTTGGAGAGTATGGGAGCGTGGTATTTATTGCGGGAAATACACCGTTTGAGACAGAGATTGCCCCGCTGATGATTATGTCGAAATTACAGGAATTTGACTATTCCAGTGCTACGGCAATCGCGCTTGTAATGTTGTTTGCCGCATTTATCATTTTATTTATCAATGCATTGATTCAGAGCAGGGCATCTCGAATTGTCAGTGGAATTGACTAGGAAAGGCAGGAGAAAAAATGAAACAGAAGAAAAAATGCGGAGTGCATGGGTGGATTCTGATTGGACTTAGCAGCGCGTTTCTAATTGTGATGCTGATTCTGCCGCTCATCTATGTGATGGTTACTGCTTTTCGTGAAGGCTGGCATTCATTTTCAGCAGCAGTCACTGACAAATATGCAGTCGCATCCATAAAGCTGACGTTGGAGGTCACTCTCATCACGGTCATCTGCAACACGCTGTTCGGAATATTTGCATCATGGACCATCACGAAATTCCGGTTTCGCGGGAAGAAAATCATTTCTACACTGATGGATCTGCCTTTGACAGTATCACCAATTATTGCAGGATTGATTTATGTATTGACCTTTGGAAGGCAGAGCTTCCTGTACCCTTACGTAAAAGCATCTGGTTTTGACATTATTTTTGCGGTTCCCGGAATTGTTCTGGCAACAATTTTTGTGACGTTTCCATTTATTTCCAGGGAAATTGTTCCGGTGCTTACGGCACAGGGAACAGATGAGGAAGAAGCTGCGGCGCTGATGGGCGCAGGATTTCCGATGATATTTCGCAAGGTGACATTCCCCCACATCAAATGGGCGCTGCTCTATGGCATCGTGCTATGTACTGCCCGTGCAATGGGGGAATTCGGGGCGGTATCTGTGTTATCAGGACATTTGAAAGGAAAGACACTGACCATGCCGCTGTATATTGAATTGCTGTACCAGGGATATGATTTTTCGGGAGCATTTGCAGTTTCCGCAATTCTTGTATTGATGGCAGTCATTATTCTGGTGATAAAGAGCATTCTGGTATACAAAGGGAAGGAAGAGGAATTGTAAGCATGGAACAACACAAAGAAGATTATGTGAGATTAAAAAATATAAACAAAACTTTTCAGGATTACAAAGCGTCAGATCAGATCAGTTTCAGTATAGCGCAGGGAAGTCTGATCGGACTTCTCGGTCCCAGCGGAAGTGGTAAGACAACGATTCTTCGCATGATTGCAGGGCTCGAGAGTGCAGACAGTGGAGACATCATCATCAACGGAAGGGTGGTCAACGATGTTCCGGCCAGCAAGAGAGGAATCGGGTTTGTTTTTCAGAGTTACGCCCTGTTCCGTTACATGACGGTATATGACAACATCGCGTTTGGCCTGACTGTGAACAAATGGAAGAAGCCGGATATCAGACGCAGAGTGGACGAGCTGATTGAACTGGTGGGACTGAAAGGCTTGGAAAAAAGGTTTCCGAACCAGTTGTCGGGAGGTCAACGCCAAAGAGTTGCATTTGCCAGGGCTCTGGCGCCGAATCCGGAGCTGCTTCTTCTAGATGAACCGTTTGCTGCAATTGATGCCAAGGTAAGGCAGGAGCTTCGAAGCTGGCTTCGGGAAATGATTACAAATGTAGGAATCACCAGTATTTTTGTTACCCATGATCAGGATGAAGCGGTGGAAGTCGCGGATCAGATTATCGTGACGAACCAGGGTAGAGTGGAGCAGATCGGGACACCGATTGAAATATACCGGAATCCGCAGACGCCTTTTGTGGCACAGTTTATCGGAAATCCCATTCAGATTGCAAATGTACATCAATTCAAAGGCTTTGATTATGCCAGAGAAGGGCAGCGTGCAGTGATTCGTCCGGAAAATATCAGTGTGACAAAACGAACGGAACAGAGTAAATATCCGGTGTCTGTGGAAGACGGAGTCGTCGAGGGGGTACTGTTTCGCGGAAGCAAAGTAGAACTAAAGATTCGCATTGGACAGGAGCTGGTGACCGCAATTCGCGGTGTGGATGAGGCAGCCATTGCAGTAGGAGAACTGGTGCACGTATTCATTTACCGGATGTATGCTTATCAGGGTGCAGCTGGAAAAGAAGCGGCAGGCGTACAGGTTCTGGAAAATGAAATTCTGAATACGGCAAACATGGTTTACCTGTAAATCAGATCGGAACAGATTGATTTGCACCGGCTACGGACGTTTGGCGGCGGAGAAAAAGGATGGAGAAAAGGATGCGGACAGAAAAAATCGAGACCGATGTATTGATTATCGGAGGCGGTACAGCCGGATGTTATGCGGCACTTACCCTTGCCAGTGAAGCAGGCGGCAAAAGGATCTTAATTGCAGAAAAAGCAAATATCAGACGGAGTGGATGCCTGGCGGCGGGGGTGAATGCACTCAATGCCTATATTATAAAGGGAAGAACCCCACAGGATTATGTGGAATACGCAAAGAAAGATGCAGAAAATATTGTACGTGAGGATCTACTTTTGACCATGTCAGAAGGTTTGAATCGTGTAACTGCCCGGCTTGAGGAGCTTGGTCTGGTCATTTTAAAGAATGAAAATGGCGAATATGCTGCACGGGGCAATCGCAATATCAAGATAAACGGAGAAAATATTAAACCGCTTCTTGCGGATGCAGTGAGAAAATGTGATAACGTGCAGATTCTCAATCATGTGAATATGACAGACCTGCTATTGGCAGATGGACGAGTCTGCGGCGCTGTGGGATTCCATGTCGATGATTCCACCGTATATGAGATTCATGCAGGGGCAGTGCTTTGTGCCACCGGAGGCGCGGCTGGGCTATACAGACCTAACAATCCGGGATTTTCCCGGCATAAGATGTGGTATCCGCCATTTAATACCGGAGCGGGGTATGCAATGGGGATTCAGGCAGGGGCAGAGATGACGACCTTTGAAATGCGCTTTATTGCCTTGCGCTGCAAGGATACGATTGCACCCACCGGAACCATCGCCCAGGGAGTTGGAGCGAAACAGGTGAATGTGTTTGGTCAGAACTATGAAAAGAATTATGGAATTACAACGTCCCAGAGAGTCTATGGGACCGTGGAAGAAAACCGGGCAGGAAGAGGTCCCTGCTACTTGCATACAGAAGGAATTACCGGAGAGCAGGACAAAGAGCTTTTGAAGGCCTATCTGAATATGGCACCCAGTCAGACGCTCAAATGGATAGAGGAAGAAAAAAATCCTTCCCAGAAGGATGTGGAGATTGAAGGGACGGAGCCATATATTGTAGGCGGTCACACAGCAAGCGGATATTGGATTGACAGGGAGAGAAGAACCACCCTTCCGGGACTCTATGCAGCGGGGGACGTGGCAGGCGGATGTCCACAGAAATATGTGACGGGAGCACTGGTGGAAGGGGAACTTGCTGCCAAGGCAATTCAAAAGGATTTAAAAGAGTCGGGGGCAGACCAAGGCAGGTATTTTGCAGGTCAGACAGCCGGAAATCAGGCCGCGGCCGCCATCCGGGGAATATACAGCCATCATTTGAAAAAGGAACCCGGACCATACAGCATCGATCAAGTAGAGGAGGCCATGCAAAAAGTCATGGATCAATATGCTGGGGGAATCGGCAGTGGATATCGATACAATGAGAAACAGCTGGATCTTGCAGATGAAAAAATCACACTGCTGCAGAAGCTTGCAATGGATTTGAAGGCAGAGGATATGGATGACCTTTTGCATATCTATGAAATAAAAGAGAGGCTGATTGTCTGCAGGAGTCTGATTGCTCACCTGAAAGCAAGAAAAGAAACAAGATGGCACAGCTTTGGGGAGCATTCGGATTATCCGGGAAAAAATAAAAAGTATGAGAAATTTGTTAATTCCGTGCTGAAAGATGGAAGAATCCAGATTATTTACCGCACACTTCAGAAAGGGGACATAGAGATATGAGCATACGCATCAACAAAGAAAAATGTGTCGCCTGTGGAAAGTGCAGGGAAGTATGTCCGGGAAATCTGATCAAAATCGGAGTGGATAAGAAGGCGCAGATTCGCCATCCGAAAGAATGCTGGGGGTGCACCTCCTGTGTGAAAGAGTGCAGTGTCAATGCGATTGAGTTTTTTCTTGGGGCAGACATTGGCGGAGCGGGCAGTTGGATGCTCACAAAGGAAGAAGGCGATATCCGTCATTGGATCATTCACAAATCCGACGGCTCTGTCAAAACCATTCAAATCAACAAAAAAAATTCAAATCAATATTAAGAAAGAGGGACGACCATGAGTGAACAATTATCACATCTTGATAAATTAGAAGCAGAAGCGATTTATATTATTCGCGAGGTTGCGGCGGAATGCGAGAATCCGGTCATGCTTTATTCCATAGGAAAGGACAGCTCGGTCATGCTTCATCTTGCAATGAAAGCATTCTACCCGGAAAAGCCTCCTTTCCCGTTTATGCACATTGATACGACCTGGAAATTTAGGGAAATGATTGAATTCCGTGACCGTGTAGCGAAAGAAAAGGGCATTGAGATGATTGTATACAGCAATCAGGAGGGAATCAATCAGGGAATCAATCCATTTGAACATGGAGCGGCCTATACAGATATCATGAAAACACAGGCATTGAAACAAGGTCTGAAAAAATATGGATTTACAGCAGCGTTTGGCGGCGGCAGAAGAGACGAAGAAAAATCCAGGGCGAAGGAGCGGATTTTCTCTTTCCGAAATGAAGCACAGGCATGGGATCCAAAGAATCAGCGTCCGGAAATGTGGAAGCTGTACAATACCAGAATCAACAAAGGTGAGAGTATGCGTGTTTTTCCGATTTCAAACTGGACAGAAAATGATATCTGGCAGTACATCAAACGGGAAAAAATTGAAATTGTTCCGCTGTATTTTGCGGCAGAACGTCCGGTGGTGTACCGGGACGATAATATCATCATGGTGGACGATGACAGATTTCAATTTCAGCTGGGAGAAAAAGCAGTATTAAAAAAAGTCCGGTTCCGAACGCTGGGATGCTATCCGCTGACTGGCGGCTGTGAATCGGATGCCGTGACACTGGATGAAATCATAGAAGAAACCCTCAGTGCGGTAGAGTCTGAGCGCACCACACGTGTGATCGATAATGAAGCGGCAGGCAGCATGGAGAGAAGAAAGCGGGAGGGATATTTCTAATGAAGAGCTTATTAAAATTTATTACATGTGGCAGTGTGGATGACGGAAAATCCACTTTGATCGGGCATATTTTGTATGATTCAAAACTGATTTATGCAGATCAGGAAAAAGCACTGGAGCTGGACAGTAAGGTGGGAAGCCGCGGAGGCGAAATTGATTATTCCCTTCTGCTGGACGGTCTGATGGCTGAGCGTGAACAGGGAATCACCATTGATGTGGCTTACAGATATTTTACGACAGAGCACCGCAGTTTTATTGTGGCTGACACACCGGGGCATGAAGAATACACGAGAAATATGGCTGTTGGAGCTTCCTTTGCGGACTTGTCCATCATCCTGATTGATGCCAAACAGGGGGTACTGGTACAGACAAGAAGACATGCAAGAATCTGTGCATTGATGGGAATCCGGCATTTTGTGTTTGCTGTCAACAAAATGGATTTGGTGGATTATACGGAAGAACGTTTCCACGAAATAGAGGCGCAGGTAGAGGAATTGAAAAATGAATTGATGCTGGAGAGCATCGTTCTGATTCCGGTTTCTGCTACGGAAGGGGACAACATTACGAAAACATCGGAGAATACCCCATGGTATCAAGGCCCAACCCTTCTTTCCTATCTGGAAAATGTGGATGCGGATACGGATCAGGAAGAGGAAGGATTTTATCTGTCCGTTCAGAGAGTATGCAGACCAAATCACAATTTTCGTGGCTTTCAGGGGCAGATTGAGACAGGAACCGTGTCCGTTGGGGACAAAGTGGTCACGCTTCCAAGCAACGAGCAGGCAGAGGTAAAATCAATTCTGGTGGGTGATGCTGAAAAGAAACGAGCCCGGGCAGGTCAGCCTGTGACAATTCAGTTAGACCGGGAAGTGGATGTGTCCAGAGGATGTGTGCTTGTATCGGGAACCAGTTTGAAGGCTGCCAATACATTTTCAGCAACCCTGCTTTGGATGGATGATGAGATGCTGTCTATTGGCAAGGAGTATGTGGTCAAGGTCGGAACGAAACAGATTGTCGGTGTCGTCACGGATATTCGTTATGAAATCAATGTGAATTCCGGTGCACACCAGGAGTCCAGGGCACTCACAAAGAACCAGATTGCGGTATGTGATATTTCCCTGTTAGAAAAAATCGTCATTGATCGGTTTGACCGTCATAAATCATTGGGTGAATTTATTCTCATAGACCGCATCAGTAATATGACCTCCGCCTGCGGCGTCATCGAGGAGATTCTGGCGGACTCGGAAGAACAGACGGGATTTACAGAAAATGGAAAAATCGTGGGAAATGCATTATTTGATGAGTATTATTATGATTTTGCGCACCGGAGTGTGACGCGGAGAAAGACAATCAGAGAGGGCTACAATATTGGAGAGCGGGTAGAACTGAGAGGACGCACCTACAGCTATCCGAAAACTCTGGATGTCATCGATGTGGAAAACGAAGCAGTTGCGCAGATTACAGAAGGAAAACTTGAGAGAATTCTCTCGCTGGAATCGTACATTACAGCAGAAGAAAAAGTAAAGGAAAGGAAAGTGCCTGCAAGGGTTACGGTGGAAGGATTTGAAGTTCGGGCAGAGACGAAGCAGGAGCTTATCACGTTTTTACAGGCAGTTCAGAAAACGAAAGTAGGGACGGGAGAGGAAAATTGTAATCCATTGAAAGCAGAAGAAAACCAGGAAGACTGGAAGCAGTTTCTTCGGTTTGACACCTATCGGCATATAGGGTTTTAGCACGATAGGACATAAGCTGTGAGGCCTGACAGAAAATCTCTTGCGCACTCCCAACCCGTGCTTTATACTATTCTTATGAGATTGATCGGCTAATACTCGTTTGATTATGAAGACGAAGTAGATAAAATGAGCACGGTTATATTGGTGGTGTCAAGATTTCCATGAAAACCTGACACCACCGATGTTCAAAGGGAGAGAACAACTATGAATATTAATGAAATCGCAAAATTAGCAGGAGTATCGAGGGCAACTGTCTCCCGTTACTTGAACGACGGCTATATCAGCGAAGAAAAAGCGGCGGCAGTCAGAAAAGTCATTGCCGAGACGGGATTTGTCCCATCTTCCCATGCGCAGACACTTCGGACCAAAAAGACAAAGCTCATCGGGGTGATTCTGCCGAAGATTCATTCAGAGAGTATGAGCAGGGTCGTTGCCGGAATCAGCCTGGTGCTGTCGGAGCAAGGCTATCATCTTTTGCTTGCCAATACAGACAATGATGAGAAGAAGGAACTGGAATATCTGCAGCTATTTCAGGATAATCGCGTGGATGGAATCATTCTGGTGGCCACAATCTTTACACGGGAGCATAAGAAATTAATGAAAGAACTGAAGCTTCCGATTGTAATTGTAGGGCAGTATCTTCCAGGCTATTCTGTCGTATATCACGATGACAGAGGTGCGGCGAAGGCGATGACAGAGCGGCTCATAGAGGCGGGTGGTAGGCACTTTGGACTGATTGGAGCAACGGGAAGAGATGTGGCAGTCGGACAGGAGCGAAAAGCAGGATTTATATCAGCCTTATCAGAAGCAGATATTTCTATAGAAGAAACAGCCATGAAAGAAGCACAGTTTTCATCAGAATCGGCTTATGAATTAACGAAAGAATTATTTGCGGAGCATCCGGAGACGGACACTGTGCTTTGTGCTACGGATACAATGGGGGTGGGTGCCATACAGTATCTGAAAGAACAGCATAAGAAGATCCCAAAGGATGTACAAATTGCCGGATTTGGTGATTCCAAAATTGCCGGAGTACTGGAACCGAAGCTTGCCACGGTACATTTTGCTTATAAGACCAGCGGGGAAGAAGCTGCCCGGATTATTCTGGAACTGCTGGATGAGAAAGATGGGGCAGTGCGCGAGATCAAGATGGGATTTCGCATTGTGGAAGGCGGTTCATTAAGAAAATAAGAAGTGAGGCGTGTGAAATGGTCTTGTAGGCGAGGCTGAAGTAGCAGATTTATAAAAAATCTTAATAATGCACATTTCCTTAATTATATGGTACAATTAAGAAAATGCGAATTATATCATTGCGCATAGAGCGGTTTCTGCAGAATTACAGAAATTTGCTGCGCATCCTCCAGCGGGTATCATGGCCGCTTGCGGTCACGATATAATAGCAACAAATATGAAGAAGGAGGATTAATATGAAGAAGGGGTTATACGTAGCGATGGCAGCAGTTCTGGTGTTTTCTATGGCAGGCTGTTCAACGAAGAAAGCAGAGAAGGGGTCTGTTACGGCGGAGTCCTTGGGGGAGATGGACGGATCACTGAAGTCTTTCACGAATGCAACATTAATTATCACGAACAAAGATGAAAAGGATGTTTCCTTTGCAATCACAGATAAAGCAAAATTCAATTGTAAAAATATGTTAGCTGGCGATAATGTTACGGTCAGTTATGAGGGAACGGTAAAGGGCACGGATACAGCAGGGGCTACCGTTACAAATGTAGATGATAAAGGCGAGCCTGCAGCACCAGAGAAACAGGAGATGGTCGGAACACTTGTCACATATTCATCCAATGCATTAACACTTAAGACAGCAGATGGAGCGACCTACAGCTTTAGCATCGTTGGAGCGGCGCAGGAATATAAAAATGGAATTGAGCCGGGTAACTGGATTCATGTTACTTATACAGGAGACATTAACGGAGCAGATACTTCCGGTGTGAAAGTAGTGAAGATTACCGATGATGATGCCAATGTCAAGGAAGCACAGAGCAAGGTAGTAATCAAAGATGTAAACGAGAAAGTATGGGCAACCGCAGTTGTCAATGTTCGTGATAACTATTCAACAAATGCAAATGTTCTCGGAACACTGCAAGTGAATGACGAAGTGACAAGAACCGGAACCTGTGATAATGGATGGTCACGTATCGATTACAATGGCAATGCAGCTTATATCTATGCACAGTATCTGACAACGACAGCACCGGCAGAACCTACCACTCCGGCGGCACCGGTCAGCAATCCGCAGCCGGCGCAGCCAGCACAGCAGACTCAGCCAGCGCAACCGGCACAGCAGACTCAGCCAGCACAGCCAGCACAGCCAGCAGATACAACAGATACAGGCGATACAACAGATACAACAGACACAGGCGATACAACAGATACAGGCGATACAACAGACACAACGGATACAGGTGATACCGATGACACACCAACACAGCAAACGGTCACAGGATTTGTAGTGAGTTTTGGGGATGGCACTTTAGTGATTGATTCAGATGGAACAGATTATTCATTTAATATTGTGAATGCACAGCATAGCTATGCAAACGGAATTTTGGTCGGCAATGAAGTAACGGTTACATACGTTGGTGATTTATCAGATTCTGCCAATGCAACGGTATATTCTGTTGTTGATTCAGTAGCGAACACCAATAATCAGTCACAGATTACAGGAACCATCCAAAGCGCAAGTATGAATGGACTTGCTCTCGTGACGGATGACAACGCAGTTCTTGCAATCTCCACAGACGGAGCTACGGTAAATTGTGCAAATGGAATTCTTTTAGGTGAAAGAATCACAGTCACATTAGACTTGGATCAGACCGTAGATTCTTCGAATATGTTCTTTGCATCACAGATTGATGATGCACAGTAAGCTGTAATTATAAGGCACACAAAACAAATGAAAAAGGTCATGGAGTTCGGATAAAAACATCCGATTCCATGACCTTTTTAGACTGTCAACATGAAAGTTGTCCCCTTACCGTAAGTCGAGCTGCAGGTCGACATCCCGTGATGCGCTTCTACAATCCTTTTGGAAGTAGAGAGTCCCAGTCTGGTTCCTTCTTCTTTACAGTGGGGAGAAAACTGCCCGGATTATCCCCAAAATGGGCACAATGCACAAAATGATAAAGGTAAAGTTGTGCATTATCCCAACTTTACAAAAACATAATAATCAGTTAATATGTAGTTAAAGATGAGAACGTTCTCATACGAAAAATATTGATTAAAAATAGCAGAAAGAGCTATTTTTTAAAAAACAAATATGAGAACGATTTCATAACAAAAACAGATAAAGAGAATTAGAAAATTCAGAATGAATTGAAACATCAGAGTAATCGTCAGAGCAATAACAAAGGGAAAGGATGGTAGAACATGGATTACAAAGCATGTGCGAAGAAGATTTACAAATATGTCGGAGGGAAGGAGAACTTGGTATCGGGTGCTCATTGTGCAACAAGACTTCGTCTGGTACTTGGAGACGAGAAGAAGGTCGACAAGGCAACGATCGAAGGAATTGACGGAGTAAAAGGTGTGTTCATCGCATCGGGGCAGCTTCAGATTATTTTGGGAACAGGAACTGTCAACAAGGTTTATGACGAGTTTGTTAAGATTTCCGGTATCTCAGAAGCATCTAAGGACGACGTGAAGCAGGCAGCGGCATCGAAGCAGAACTGGTTCAAGCGTGCAATCAAGACCTTGGGAGACATTTTCGTACCAATTATTCCGGCAATTGTGGCAAGCGGTCTTCTCATGGGACTGCTGGAAGGACTCTGTAATGTATTTCCGGAGATGGCTTCTTCCGGAACCTACACCATCATTCATTTGTTCAGCAATGCAGCATTCGTATTTCTGCCGGTACTGATTGCAATGAGTGCAGCAAAAGTATTTGGGGGAAATGTTTATCTGGGCGCAGTAATCGGTATGATTATGATTCACCCGGATTTGCTAAATGCATGGAGCGTTGCCTCCGCAGATTCCATTCCGACAGCTTCTGCATGGTTTGGACTTTACAACATCAACCTTACTGGCTACCAGGGACATGTAATTCCTGTTGTCATCGCAGTATGGTTCATGTGTTTCATCGAGAAACGTTTACATAAAGTTGTACCTGAAATTTTAGACTTATTTGTCACACCATTGGTAACTGTGTTAGTGACAGGTTACTGTACACTGACCATCTTTGGACCGGTATTTGCAACCATCGAATCTGCAGTATTGAACGGAATGCAGTATCTGATCACCATTCCATTTGGTATCGGAGCATTCGCAGCCGGAGCAGTTTACGCACCGACCGTAGTAGCAGGTGTTCACCACATGTACAATGCGCTGGAAGCAGGACTTATCAGTGCCACAGGTTTTAATATCTGGATGCCGATTGCGACAGCGGCAAATGTTGCACAGGCAGGAGCAGCACTTGCAGTAGCAGTAAAATCAAAGAGTGCAAAGACGAAATCCATCGCGCTTCCGGCGTCTCTCTCGGCATTTATGGGAATCACAGAGCCTGCAATTTTCGGTGTGAACCTCCGTTATGTGAAACCATTCGTAGCAGGCATCATCGGTGGAGCGTGCGGAGCACTTCTTGGCTCTATTATGGGAATCAAAGCGACAGCTTATGGAATCACAGGAATCTTTGGAATCCTGATTACAACGAATTATTTTGTACAATATATCATTATGATGCTGGTGTCAGCAGGAATCGGATTTGCAATTTCCTTCGTACTTTTTAAAGAAGAAGCGCCGATACCCGCAGGAGCAAAGCAGATGGCTTCTGAAATTATGACAGAAGATGAAATGGCAGGCAGTGCTGCAATGAGTAATGGCACAACGGACAGAAATACAGCTGTCGTTAATACAGAAGATAATGCATCCTGTGGTACATTTGCTGGAAAAGTCATACTGGGAAGTCCATTAAAGGGAAGAGTGATTCCCATGAGTGAAGTTCCTGACGCAACATTTGCCAGCGAAGTACTTGGAAAAGGCGCGGCAATCGTCCCGACAGAAGGCAGATTAGTAGCACCGTGTGACGGAACGATTGAGATGGTCTATGACACAAAGCACGCAATCGGTATGACTTCAAGGGAAGGAATTGAACTGCTCCTTCACGTTGGAATTAACACGGTAGAATTAGAAGGAAAGTATCTGACAACGTCAGTCAAAGATGGTGACATCGTGAAAAAGGGTGATTTACTTCTCACCTTTGATATGGAAAAGATGACAGAGGCCGGCTACAATCTGACAACACCAATGATTGTTGCCAATACAGATGCATACCACGGGATTGAGATGATTGCCTCCGGTGACGCAGAGTGTGGAGTTGGAATTGTCACAGTAGAGTAGGGGGAGTGGATTCATTTGAAACGAATGCAAGAGAGGCTCATAGGAGTCGTGGAAGAAGGAGCAGGAACATGGAAGATAATTGGAGATTAGGTTTGCATTTGATGCCGCCGGAAGGGTGGCTCAATGATCCCAACGGTTTGTGCTGGTATGAGGGTGAGTATCATGTTTTTTTTCAATATTCACCGGATGATGTGAATGGTGGTCTGAAGCACTGGGGACATTATAAGAGCAAGGAACTTTTGAACTGGGAGTTTACTGGAATTCCCCTTCGGGCGGAAGAACCCTATGAAAAGGATGGCGCCTATTCCGGTTCGGCTTTCGTGGAAGACGGAGTGATGCACCTTTTCTATACCGGAAATGTAAAAGAAGAGGGTGATTATGACTACATCACGGCTGGTCGCGGTGCCAATGAGATTCATGCCATCTACACACCCGAAGGAGAGGTCATTTCCAAGGAGTGCGTGCTGACAAATGCAGATTATCCAGAGTATTACACCTGCCATGTGCGCGACCCAAAAATCTGGAAAGAAAAAGATACTTATTATATGGTACTTGGCGGGCGCGACAGAGACGACATTGGAAAAGTTCTGGTGTATGCCTCCTCAAACCTGAAAGACTGGACGTTCCTTCAGGACATTTGTTCGAAAGAACCCTTTGGTTACATGTGGGAATGTCCGGATTATTTTGAAGTGGGCGGTGTAAAGCTTCTGTCGATTTCACCGCAGGGCATTGAAACCGCAGGTCACGATTACGAAAATGTATATCAGTCCGGTTTTTACAAGCTGTCCGGAAGCATTATCGGCAGATACGCACTTCAGGAATTCACAGAGTGGGATCACGGATTTGACTTCTATGCGCCGCAGACATTTTCCGATGATAAGGGACGAAGGATTCTGGTTGGCTGGATGGGAATTCCGGATGCAGATTATACGAATCCAACGACGCGCAGAGGATGGCAGCATGGGCTGACGATTCCGAGAGTGCTTACAGAAAAAGGCGGGGTCATCTATCAGAAACCGGTGGAAGAACTCAAAGAACTCCGGACCGGAAGTGTGGTAATTGAAAATCAAAAAACTATATTTTTTGATATTGCGGAATTGCTGGTTCAGAATCAGGAAGACCAAGGCTTTACCGTAATCATTGCGGATGGAATGAACATTTGTTATTGGCCCAAAGAGCACTGTGTGACCTTGGAATTCACAGATGCTGCACTGGGCAGCGGAAGGAGAATCAGACACTGTAATATAGAGAGTTGTAAGGACATGCAGATTTTTCTTGATCGTTCTGCTGTTGAAATTTACATTAACCATGGGGAAAAGGTGATGACTAGCAGATATTACCCGACTGAAGATAAGCGCAGCGTGAAGCTGCAAGGCAGTCAGTGTGTGGCAACGCTGTGGAATCTGAAACCTATGAGCATGTGAAGACACAGGAGGAAGTAAAAGCATATAAGCTTGTAAAGGCACATGGGTATGCAGAGACAAAAAAGTGAAAAATAAAAGTGAATCCATATAATTTCATATATTTCAAAGGAAATTGTGCATACTATCTTCTCAGAATGGAGGAGATGATATGCACAATTTTTTAGCAATTACAGACGTATACGCAAGAGAAATCCTGGATTCCAGAGGAAATCCAACAATTGAAGTGGAGGTACTTGCAGGAGAAAAGTATGTGGGCAGGGCGGCAGTTCCGTCTGGAGCCTCAACTGGACAATACGAGGCGATAGAGCTGCGCGACGGAGAAAAGCGCTATCATGGAAAAGGCGTAAAAAAGGCGGTTGACCATGTAAACAACCGGATTGCACAGGAAATCATCGGCTGTAACGTTTTTGATCAGGCGAATATTGACCGTCTGCTCCTGGAGGCAGACGGAACAGGAAACAAGATGAATCTGGGGGCAAATGCGATTCTCGGAGTCTCTCTGGCAGCTGCAAGGACAGCCGCAAAAGCACTGAAGATGCCATTGTATGCTTATCTTGGCGGTGTCCATGCGCTGAAGATGCCAGTTCCAATGATGAACATTTTAAACGGTGGTGCCCATGCAGACAACACACTAGATATCCAGGAATTCATGATTATGCCGGTTGGCGCCGAGAATTTTACAAAGGCAGTGCAGATGTGTGCAGAGATTTACCAGGAATTGAAGAACCTGCTCAAAGAACATGGACTTGGGACAGCGGTAGGAGATGAGGGCGGGTTTGCACCTAATCTGCCAAGTGCACAGGAAGCACTGCGGTTCATTTTGCAGGCAGTGAGGAAGGCTGGATATGAGCCGGAAAAGGAAATCGTGATCGCACTGGATATTGCGGCATCGGAGCTTTATGATTCGGATTTTAAAAAATATGTATTTCCGGGAGAGAGTAAGATGCAGGGCCATCAGGTCATTCGCTCAGCAGAAGAACTGATCGATTACTACGAGGAACTTGCCCTGGAATTCCCAATCTGTTCCATCGAAGACCCGTTGGATGAAGAGGACTGGGACGGCTGGGAACTGCTCACCACACGGATGGGGGGCGAGGTGCAGCTGGTGGGTGATGATCTTTTCGTGACCAACACCGTGCGGTTGGAAAAAGGGATTCAGAAAGAAGTGGCCAATGCGATTCTCGTAAAAGTAAATCAGATTGGAACTCTGACAGAATCCATGGATGCCATCGAGAAGGCAAAGGAAGCCGGATATCATGTCATTGTTTCCCACCGATCCGGCGAGACGGAAGATACCTTTATCGCAGATCTTGCTGTCGCAGTAAATTCCGGTCAGATAAAAACCGGAGCACCATGCCGGGCAGAGCGTACTGCAAAATATAACCAGCTGCTTCGCATTGAAGAACAGCTTGGCGAATGTGCCAAGTACCAGAATCCGTTTCAAGACGATCGCTTATAAAATAATAAAACAGAGTACACTCCAAAAAACTATTGACAAAAATTAACTGCAAAGGTATCATTGACTAATATTAGTATCAATGAAGTTGATTGAGAAGAATATAAGGAGGAAAGTATTATGAAAAATGGAAAAAAAATTTTAAGTGTCCTCTTAGCAGGTGCAATGGTACTTGGTATGGCAGGATGTGGTAACTCGTCAAACAGTGGTACGTCAGGCAGTGCATCAGGTTCTGGTGAAGCAACTTTTAAAATCGGTGGAATCGGACCAATCACCGGAGCAGCAGCCGTATATGGCCAGGCAGTTAAGAATGCTACGGAGCTTGCAATTGATGAAATCAATGCAGCTGGTGGAATCAATGGTTATCAGGTAGAACTGAATTATCAGGATGATGAGCATGATGCAGAAAAATCCGTCAATGCTTATAACACATTAAAAGACTGGGGGATGCAGGCACTTCTCGGCACTGTAACATCTACACCTTGTATTGCAGTTGCAAACGAAGCGGCAGCAGACAACATGTTCATGCTTACACCATCAGGTTCCGCAGTAGAATGTGTAGCCAATGACAATGTATTCCGTGTATGCTTCTCTGATCCGAATCAGGGACTTGCATCAGCACAGTACATCGGTGAGAACAAGCTTGCTACAAAGGTAGCAGTTATCTATGACAGTTCCGATGTATATTCTTCTGGAATCTATGAGAAGTTTGCAGAAGAAGCTAAGAACCAGGATTTTGAGATTGTGGCAGCAGAAGCATTTACAGCAGACAATAATAAGGACTTCTCTACACAGATTCAGAAGGCAAAGGATGCAGGTGCAGACTTAGTATTCTTACCAATCTATTATACAGAAGCGTCCTTGATTCTTGACCAGGCAAATAAAACTGGCTATGCGCCGAAATTCTTTGGCTGTGATGGTATGGACGGAATCCTCTCTGTTGAGAACTTTGACACATCACTTGCAGAAGGTGTAATGTTACTGACACCATTTGCAGCAGATGCAGAGGATGAAGCAACACAGAACTTTGTATCAACATTCAAAGAGAAATATGGTGATACACCAAATCAGTTTGCAGCAGATGCTTATGATGGAATGTACGCAATCAAAGCGGCATTTGAAGCTGAAAAAGTAACACCGGATATGAGTGTATCTGATATCTGTGAAGCAGCAAAGACAGGTATGACATCAATTACAGTCAATGGTCTGACTGCCGGAGAAGACGGCATTACATGGACAGCTGACGGAGAGCCGAACAAATCGCCAAAAGCCGTTGTTATCACAGATGGTGCTTACAAAGCAATGCAATAAGTCAATGTATGACATCGCTAAGATGCCGGAGCAATGAATAAAGGAACTCGACGAGGGGCTGCCAGCAGGCGGCCTTTCGTTTGTTTTAAGCAGAAAGTGGTTTTTGGGAAAAATCATTGTTTCGAATTTCAGTGTATGCTATACTTTTACATATGTATTTTTCTTAATACAATCGTTCCGGTTTGTTGTATTTCCGATGTGATGGAACGAACTTCCAAGAGATAAGGCAGCAATGCGGACGGGGGAGTCTGCGTGAATGTGTGTGCTGAGAATAAACGCATCAGTACATGAAAGAGAAAAGAATGAGAAAGAGGTGTCCTATGAGTTTTTTATCGTATTTAATTAATGGCATAAGCCTTGGCAGTGTCTATGCAATCATAGCACTGGGCTATTCCATGGTCTACGGTATCGCCAAGATGCTCAATTTTGCCCATGGTGATGTTATCATGATTGGTGGTTTTGTTGTGTTTACCGCTACCAGTGCCACTGGAATGAATCCGCTGCTTGCAGTTTTGTTGTCAGTTGTTGTCTGTACTGTACTCGGTGTTGTAATCGAGAAGGTGGCCTACAGACCGCTTCGTAATGCGTCTCCGCTGGCAGTACTGATCACTGCAATTGGTGTAAGTTATCTGCTGCAGAACGTAGCACTCTTAATGTTTGGGGCGAATCCGAAGTCTTTTACTTCTGTTGTGAAGGTCCCGGCGCTGAACCTGGTCGGTGGCGATTTGATTATTTCAGGAGAGACGATTGTTACTATTGTCAGCTGTCTGGTCATCATGGCAGCATTGTCCATGTTCATGAAGACAAAGCCGGGGCAGGCAATGCTCGCGGTATCTGAAGACAAGGGGGCAGCACAGCTCATGGGAGTGAATGTCAACGCAACCATTTCCCTGACATTTGCCATTGGTTCCGGACTGGCAGCAATTGCAGGTGTCCTGCTTTGTTCTGCTTATCCGTCACTGACGCCTTACACAGGTTCCATGCCTGGTATCAAGGCCTTTGTTGCAGCTGTATTCGGTGGAATCGGGTCGATTCCGGGAGCGCTGATTGGCGGACTGATTCTTGGTGTCATCGAGATTCTCTCCAAGGCATATATTTCTTCTCAGCTTTCGGATGCAATCGTGTTCGGTGTGCTGATTATTGTACTGCTTGTGAAGCCTACCGGTATTCTCGGCAAGAAGATCAGTGAGAAAGTGTAGGTGGATGAGATGAAGAAGAAAATGTCAAAAACAACAAAAAATAATTTTATCACTTATGCGATGGTAATCATTGCTTATGTAATCGTGCAGGCACTGGTGTTATCCGGAAGCCTGTCCAGTCTGATGCAGGGACTTCTGGTTCCGCTCTGCATCTATGTGATTCTGGCGTTATCATTGAACCTGACGGTTGGTGTTCTGGGAGAATTGAGTCTCGGCCATGCCGGATTTATGTGTATCGGTGCATTTACCGGCGCATTCTTTTCAAAATGTACCCAGGGTGCCATGCCGGACGGTCTCCGGTTTTTCCTTGCCATTGTTCTTGGTGCGGCTGTCGCAGCATTTTTCGGAATCCTGATTGGCATTCCGGTGCTCCGTCTGCGTGGCGACTATCTGGCAATCGTAACATTGGCATTTGGGGAAATCATCAAAAACGTCATGAATGTTTTGTTCATTGGAAAGGACTCCGCAGGATTCCATTTCTCTCTAAAGGATCAGATGTCACTGAATCTTGGAACAGACGGTGTCGTTATCATAAAGGGAGCACAGGGAATCTCGGGCACACCGAAGAATTCTACATTTACCATCGGAGTCATCATGGTGCTGATTACTTTGTTTGTTATTCTCAATCTGATGAATTCCAGAACCGGGCGTGCGGTCATGGCAATCCGTGACAATCGTATTGCAGCAGAATCAGTAGGAATCAGCATTACAAAATACAAGCTTCTTGCATTTTCCGTTTCCGCAAGTCTAGCTGGTATCGCTGGTGTGCTCTATGCACATAATCTGGCGACACTTACCGCACTTCCGAAGAACTTCGGCTACAATATGTCTATCATGATTCTGGTATTTGTTGTACTTGGCGGCATAGGGAACATGCGCGGATCCATTATCGCGGCAGTGCTGCTGACCCTACTTCCGGAGCTTCTCCGTGGACTGAATGATTACCGTATGCTGATTTATGCAATCGTACTGATTGTAATGATGCTCTTTAACTGGAGTCCGAAGGCGCAGGATTGGAAGGCACGTCATTCATTGAAGAGAATGTTTGGAAAGAAAGAACAGACAGCAAAGGAGGGCAACTAAGATGGCATTATTAGAAGTAAAGAACTTAGGAATCTCATTTGGCGGTCTTCGTGCAGTAGATGAGTTTGATGTGACCATAGAACAGGGACAGCTCTACGGTCTGATTGGACCGAACGGAGCGGGCAAGACTACGATTTTTAACCTTCTTACCGGTGTATACCAGCCAACAGAAGGAAAGATTATTCTGGATGGCAAAGACATCACAGGAAAGAGGACCATTGATATCAACAAAGCAGGAGTTGCAAGGACTTTCCAGAATATCCGTCTGTTCAAGGAACTGACCGTGCTGGACAATGTAAAGGTCGGTCTTCACAATGGCCATCCATACAGCACATTGGAGGGAATCTTAAGACTTCCGAGATATTATAAAGTGGAAAAAGAGATGGACGAGAGAGCGATGGAGCTTCTGAAGGTATTCGACCTTGACAAAGAAGCCGATTATCTGGCATCGAATCTTCCATATGGTAAGCAGAGAAAACTGGAGATCGCCCGTGCGTTGGCAACAGAGCCAAAGCTCCTTCTTCTGGATGAGCCGGCCGCTGGCATGAATCCGAATGAGACAAATGAACTGATGGATACCATTAAGTTCGTGCAGAAGGAATTTGGCATGACCATTCTTCTGATTGAGCATGACATGAAACTGGTCGGTGGTATCTGCGAAAAGCTGACTGTGCTGAATTTTGGCCAGGTTCTGGCTCAGGGCAACACCAAAGAAGTACTGAACAACCCGGAAGTAATCACAGCGTACTTAGGCGAATAGGAGGTGAGATCGTTGTCAATGTTAAAAGTAACAGATATGGAAGTTTATTACGGAGTCATCCAGGCAATCAAAGGTATTTCCTTCGAGGTTAATGAGGGAGAAGTCATTGCACTGATCGGTGCAAATGGAGCGGGAAAGACCACGATTCTTCATACAGTAACAGGACTGATCGAGCCGAAGGCAGGCAAGATCGAGTTCGAGGGAAAGGATATCACCAAGACCCCGGCACATAAGATTGTTTCCATGGGAATGGCACATGTTCCGGAAGGAAGGCGTGTATTTGCACAGCTTTCTGTGTATGAGAACCTTAAGCTCGGTGCCTACACCAGATCTGATAAAAATGAGATGGAAGAGACGCTCAAGATGGTTTACAAGAGATTTCCGAGACTGGAAGAGAGAAAGAACCAGCTGGCAGGAACCCTCAGCGGCGGCGAGCAGCAGATGCTGGCCATGGGCAGGGCACTGATGAGCCATCCGAAGATTATCCTGATGGATGAGCCATCGATGGGACTCTCCCCTATCTTTGTTAACGAAATTTTTGATATTATTCAGGAAGTGAGTGCCGGGGGAACCACAGTACTTCTGGTAGAGCAGAATGCGAAGAAAGCGCTTTCCATTGCAGACAGAGCTTACGTTCTTGAGACCGGTAACATTGTATTGACTGGCGCTGCAAAGGACTTGATGAATGACGAGTCCACCAAGAAAGCATATCTTGGTGAGTAGCTTAGAGTTGTCTGACAGAGCAGAACCAGGAGAACAAGGTCATCATGCATAAAATTTATCGCTGGAGACCTGTGAAATGAAGTCTACACATTATACAAGGAGGCATACCTATGAGTAACATCATTATTACGATTCAAAGGCAATTTGGAAGCGGCGGCAAGACAATTGGAGAAGAACTGGCAAAGGAGCTTGGGATTCCATGTTATGGAAGAAATATTCTCCGAATGGCATCTGATGACAGCGGAATCAATGAGACACTGTTTAATGAAGCAGATGAGAAGATAAAAACCGGAAAACTCTTTGGAACTTCAAAACATATTTACGATGGACAGCTGATTCCTCCAGGAAGAGATGATTTTGTTTCATCGGAGAATCTTTTCTACTATCAGGCAAAGATCATTAAAGAGCTTGCAGAGAAAGAATCCTGCGTTATCATCGGCCGTTGTGCCGGGTTTGTGCTGAAAGACAATCCAAATGCAATCAGCATTTTTGTTCATGCGAACAAGGAGTTCTGTCTTGAAAAGGCTGGAGAGCGCGTGGCACTGACCGGTAAAGAACTGGAAAAATACATTGAGAATATTGATAAGTATCGTGGAGCTTTCCACCGATACTACACTGGGCTGGAATGGGATGATGCGAAGAATTATGACCTCAGCATTGACAGCAGCAAAGTGGGATTTGAGAAGACCGGAGAGATTATCAAGGAATATGTGAAGATACGCTTTGGGGAATTGCCAAAACCTCAGATAGACTGAAACAATACATTTTCCACAAAACACTTGCAGAATTCGGATGAATATGGTAAAATTGGATTTGCGTATTTACAGGAGGTGTAAGATCAATGGATATTTTGAAAATTGTATTAACCATTATTTTTGTAATAGATTGTATTGCATTATCAGCGATTATTCTTCTTCAGGAAGGTAAGTCTGCAGGGCTTGGAACCATTAGTGGAGCAGCAGATACATACTGGGGACAGAACAAAGGACGTTCTATGGAAGGTGCTTTAGTAAAATCTACAAAATTCTTGGCAATTTTATTTATGGTATTGGCTTTAGTATTGAACTTAGGTGTATTTAACTAAGAATCATAAGATGAGAATTGGGAACACTCTGTAGTAGACAGGGTGTTCTTTTTAGTTGTATATAACCACGAAGAAGATGTCCTTTGCTCCAAAGCTTGGGAAGATGGATTCCGGGTATCCGCGTGACTGTGCAAGTGAAGTTTTGGTAAGGTTTCGGTAAAACAAGTTCCTTATTGATGTTAAATGAGTTATACTGTTAAAGTGCAGAAAAGAAGAGAAGAGAAAAGAGAAGGTATGAGAAAGAGAATAGGAAATTATTTGAGAGACAGAAAAGTGAAGAGAAGAGACAGTGCCGATTTGGACTATGAAAAGGATCACAAGTCCAAAAGTCATGTGGAAAAAGGGACAGAGAAGAAAGACTCCAAAAGACAGGCAGAAGGCTCTGAGAAAAAAGATTATAAAGAAAAACGCCATAGAGAGAAGAATCTGGAAGAGAAAAGACACAAAGAAAAAGGAAACAAAGAAAAAAAGCACAGACAGAAGCAGACTTTGGGGAAAGACAGAATACCAAAGAGTGCGGCAGACCAGACAAAACAGGATAAGCGCAAAAAGGTAATCTATGATTTAATCTGCGATGAACTTTATATCCCGATGAAACTAAAAGAACTGGCAATTATGCTCCAGGTGCCAAAGGATCAGCGCGGGGAATTGCGTGATCTCATGACGGAACTGGTGGAAGAAGGAAAAGTCACCATTACCCAGAAGGGCAAATATATCAAAGGTGAGACAAAGCATTTTGTGGGAACTTATCAGTCCAATGCCAGGGGCTTCGGGTTTGTAATGTCTGAGGAGGAAGAGGAGGATCTTTTTATTCCGGCCGATGATGTCAATGGTGCATTCCAGGGAGATCAGGTCGAGGCAGTTGTCACAAACTCACCGGAGGGGAGATGCCAGGAAGGAAAAATCGTGCGGATTCTTTCTCATGGAATGACCCGTGTGGTCGGACTCTATCAGGAAAGCAGGAACTTTGGCTTTGTGAAGCCGGACAACCAGCGAATTCTGCAGGATATCTATATTCCGGAAGGAAAGAGAAAGGGTGCGATGAACGGCCACAAAGTTGTAGTTGAGATTACATCTTACGGCGGAGACGGAAAAAAGCCGGAGGGAAAAGTGGTGGAGATTATCGGACACATTTCTGATCCGGGAACGGATATTATGTCCATTGTCAAGAACCATGATCTGCCGGTGGAGTTCTCGGAGAAAGTCATGAATCAGGTGGAACGTGTTGCCAATGAAGTTTCCGAGGCCGATATGGCAGGCCGCATGGATCTGCGGGAATGGCAGATGGTTACCATTGACGGCGAGGATGCAAAGGATCTGGACGATGCAATTTCCCTGACAAAAGAAGGGGCAAATTATAAACTGGGCGTGCATATTGCGGATGTTTCCAATTATGTGCAGGAGAACAGTGCACTGGATCATGAGGCGTTGAACCGGGGAACCAGTGTATATCTGGTGGATCGCGTCATCCCGATGCTGCCGAGAAAGCTCTCCAATGGAATCTGTTCCCTGAACATGGGGGAAAACCGTCTGGCACTGAGCTGTATTATGACAGTCAGTCCCAAAGGAGATGTGCTCGATCATGTAATTGCAGAGACAGTAGTCTGTGTGGACGAGAGAATGACCTACACTAGTGTGGCGAAGATTCTTGTGGAAAAAGACCCGGAAGAAACGAAGCGGTATGAAAAGCTGGTACCGATGTTTGAATTGACGAGTGAGCTTTCTTCTATCATCAGAGAGAACAGAAAACAGCGTGGATCGATTGACTTTGATTTTCCGGAGACAAAGATGATTCTTGATGAGAACGGCAAGCCAATTGACATCAAGCCATACGATAGGAATGTAGCCACAAAAATTATCGAGGATTTCATGCTGCTGGCAAACGAGACTGTGGCGGAGGAATATTTCTGGAGAGAACTGCCATTCGTATACAGGAACCATGAAGCACCGGATGAAGATCGAATCAAACGTCTCAGTACCTTTATCAATAATTTCGGATATCATATTCATGTAGCAAATGATGAAGTGAAGCCGAAGGAAGTGCAGAAGCTCCTTGCAAATGTAGAGGGGACAGTTGAGGAACCAATGATTGCAAGACTTGCGCTGCGTTCCATGAAGCAGGCAAGATACATGCCGGAGAATCTGGGACATTTCGGGCTGGCAGCCAAGTATTATACCCATTTTACTTCTCCCATCCGAAGATACCCTGATCTTCAGATTCACAGAATCATCAAAGAAAGTATCCGCGGACGGCTGAAGGACGAGCGTATTGAGCATTACCAGCAGATTCTTCCGGAAGTGACTTCTCACTCCAGTGAGATGGAACGTCGGGCGGAAGAAGCGGAACGTGAGACTATCAAGCTGAAAAAGGTAGAATATATGAAAGAGCGTATCGGAGAGTGTTATGAAGGTGTTATCTCCGGCATCACCAAGTGGGGGCTTTATGTGGAACTTCCGAATACAATCGAAGGGATGATTCACGTGACCAACATGCATGATGATCACTATGATTATAATGAAGAGCGCTACGAGATGGTAGGGGAGCATACGCGCAAGACCTACAAGCTTGGACAAAAAGTAAATATTAAGGTGCTGGGTGTAGATCAGATATCCAGAACCATCGATTTTGAATTCTGCGAAGAGGAATCAGAAGAAGAGTAGTTTTATCAACCGTATCTCTGAAGTCTTTTCCGGAACTGCAAAAGATGCAATAAAGGAGAGTTGAAATGGCAGAAAAGACAGACGGCAAATTGATTGCCAATAATAAGAAAGCATATCATGATTATTTTATAGAAGAAAAATATGAGACAGGTATCGTGCTCCACGGAACAGAAGTGAAATCTCTGCGTATGGGACAGTGCAGTATCAAAGAAGCATTTATCCGGATTGAGGATGGAGAGATGTTCATCTATGGAATGCACATTTCTCCATACGAAAAGGGGAACATCTTCAATAAAGACCCCCTCCGTGTGAAAAAGCTTCTGCTCCATAAAAAAGAGATTGATAAAATCCTTGGGAAAACAAAAGAAAAGGGCAACACAATCGTTCCCCTGAAGGTTTATTTTAAAGGAAGTCTCGTAAAGATGGAAATCGGTCTTGCGCGAGGCAAGAAGATGTACGACAAGCGAAATGATATCGCAAAGAAAGATATGCAGAGGGAGGCACAGCGGGATTTCAAGGTGAGAAATCTCGGATAGTATCCCTGTATTGAATAAAAAGGAGTGTCATGGAATCACTAAGAATGTGATTTTGTGACACTCCTTTTGCATGGTCTGAAAATGATTTAAAGTTTATCTGAAGTCCACGAGGATACCAAAAACGTTCTGTTGCTTAAATATCCGTATGGTCAATGACAAACTGTTTGAATTCTTCAATGGCAGGGGCCTGATATACATTTTTCAGATAGGCCATATAAAAGATGCGCTGCCAGCCGGTATTTTCAATCTGGATAATCTTCACCGGAAGTGAGGAGAGAATCAACATGTTGGGAACGACCGCGATTCCAAAATGCTGGGAAACCAGTCCTGCAACTGCCTCATCCTCTGCAATCTGATATACATAATCAGGCATACCGCCGCATTCCTTAAAAATATTGTCGATAACAGAGCGCAGTCCGCTGCGCTTTGAAAACCCGACATGAGGATATTGCAGGGTATCTCTCAGATTAATCCTGTCACAGGAGGCGAGCTCATGGTCATTCGGGACAATCAGGACCAGCTCCTGGGAGGAGACCGGAATAAATTCTACGGTTGGTTCATGTTCCATCTTGGAGCAGAAAGCAACATCGAATTCCCTGCTCTTAATCCCTTCGATTAAATCCGGAGTGAGTCCGGTACTGCTGTGGAAACGGAAATTCAGCTTTTTATCCGGTCTGGCATTCAGAAAATCACGAACAAGTTTTGGAACAAAATTAGAACTGAGTGTCCGGAGCAGCGCAATGTCGATATCTCCCTCGCCGGTGCCTGTCAGCTGAAGCTTTTCCACACTGGAATCCAGAAGAGCCAGCGATTGTTCTGTCTCAGTGAGAAAGGTCTGTCCACATTTTGTGAGGACTACGTTTCGGCCGTCTTTCTCAAAAAGCTTTACGCCCAGCTCTTTTTCAAGAGAGGAAATCGCGTGGCTGAGGCTGGGCTGAGTGATGGATAGTATCTCTGCTGCCTTTGTATAGTGTTCTAAATGCGCCAGTGTCACAAAATAACGTAAATGATATAGGTTCATCAAGAAACCTCCTTTGTTGTAACGTTCCATAGACAAAAAGAACGTTTTCTATAGATAAAATAAATTATAACATAAACTATTCACAAAATCTATTAATTGACTCGACATTACCAATTTGTTTTTTTTTTAACAGTATTTTATAATAACATCATAGTTAATCATTACATAATTGAGCGGTATTGATAGGGAAATCGTTCAATTTCATTTATGGAAGGAGAAAAGGTATTATGTCAAAACAACATCCAATTACAGTAAGTTCATGGACTTTAGGAGATCAGTGTAAATTCGAGGATCGTGTCATCGCAGCAAAAGAGGCTGGATACGATGGAATCGGACTTCGTGCAGAGACTTATGTTGATGCGTTAAACGAGGGACTTTTCGATGAAGATATCTTAGCTATCTTAGAGAAGCATGACATGAAGGTTACAGAAGTAGAGTATATCGTACAGTGGGCAGAGGACAATCGTTCTTATGAAGAGAAGTACAAAGAGCAGATGTGCTTCCATATGTGTGAATTATTCAACGTTGGTCACATCAACTGTGGACTGATGGAGAACTACTCTGTTGAGCATACAGCACAGAAACTGAAAGAATTATGTCAGAGAGCGGGCAAATACATCATCGGTGTTGAGCCAATGCCATATTCAGGAATTCCAAATCTTGAGAAGGGCTGGGCAGTAGTAAAAGAGTCTGGCGCAGAGAATGCTTACCTTATCTTAGATACATGGCACTGGGTACGTGCAGACCAGGGTTATGATATCCTCACAAAAGAGCAGGCTGCCAAGACTATTTCTATCCAGATCAACGATGCTTATGAGAGACCATATGCATTCTCAATCCTCAGAGATGAATCTATGCATGATCGTCTTGCTCCTGGAACAGGTGCAAAAGACACAGCTGGATTTGTTAAGATGATCAAAGAAGCTGGCGTAGATCCTAAGGCGGTTGGCGTTGAAGTTATTTCTGATTCAATCCTTGCCAAGGGAATCAAAGAAGCAGCAGAAGAGACTTATGCAGGTACAAAGAAAGTACTGGCAGAGGTTTGGCCAGAGTTATTAGAAGACTAATCCGCAAGGAATACATACTAATAACAATCTAATAAATAATATAAATATCTGTCACGCAGGTTTTTAAGAAAGCAGGCGGCGGCAGATATTATGGACATCACTAGACTTATCAATTTGACGAGGACACAAAACTCTATATCCATCAGACTGATAAGTCTGGTGTCGTTTAGAGGAAAAGTGTTAAAAAATAAACGTTAAAAACAAAACAACGATAGTGAAGGAGAAAAGTATGAAATTTGAAGCAATGTTTACACCAGTCAAAATGGGGAATGTTACAATTAAGAACCGTTTCGTAGTTCCACCAATGGGGAATAACTTCGCAAACACAGACGGTACAATGAGCGAGCAGTCTGTTGCTTATTATGCAGAGAGAGCGAAGGGTGGTTTCGGTCTGATTACAATCGAAGCAACTGTAGTGCATAAAGGTGCAAAAGGAGGCCCACGTAAGCCTTGTCTTTTTGACGACAGCTCAATCGAAAGCTTCAAGAAAGTAATTGACGCCTGTCATGCAGAAGGCGCGAAAGTCTCTATCCAGCTTCAGAACGCAGGCCCGGATGGAAATGCGAAGAATGCAGGTGCACCAATCCAGGCAGCATCTCCAATCCCATCCAAGTTTGGAAAAGACACACCGGAAGCTGTTAAGACAGAAGATGTATACAAATTGGTAGACGGATATGGTGACGCAGCAAGAAGAGCGATGGAAGCTGGAGCAGATGTTCTTGAAATCCACATGGCTCATGGCTATCTGGTGAGCTCATTTATCTCACAGAGAACAAACAAACGTGTAGATGAATTTGGCGGAAGCTTTGAAAACAGAATGCGTTTCCCAAGACTTATCGTAGAGAAGATTCGTTCTGTAGTTGGAGATAAGGTTGCAATCATTGCCCGTATCAACAGTGCAGATGAGATGCAGGGTGGTATCGATGTTCACGACAGTGCTGCAATCGCTGCATACCTTGAGAATGAATGTGGTATCGATGGACTGCATGTCTCACGTGCCGTACATTTGAAAGATGAATTCATGTGGGCTCCAACAGCTGTACATGCTGGATTTTCTGCGGAACTCATTTCGGAAATCAAGAAAGCAGTTACCGTTCCTGTTATCACAGTTGGTCGTTTCACAGAGCCACAGTATGCAGAGCTTCTTGTAAAAGAAGGACGTGCAGACTTAGTTGCATTTGGACGTCAGTCACTTGCTGATCCGGCAATGCCGAATAAAGCTGCAGAAGAAAAATTAGAAGACATGAATCCATGTATCGCTTGTCTTCAGGGCTGTGTTGCCAACATGTATGTTGGGGAACCAATCTGCTGTCTGACCAACCCATTCTTAGGATATGAAGTAGACGGATATAAAAAAGCAGATACCAAGAAGAAGGTTATGGTTGTCGGTGGTGGTGTCGGCGGCTTATGTGCAGCATTTATCTGTGCGGAGCGTGGACATGAAGTGACATTATATGAAGCAAAAGATATTTTAGGCGGAAACATGCGTCTCGCTGCATTCCCACCAGGAAAAGGTGATATCACAAACATGATCCGTGCTTATATTGTAAGAGCTGAAAAAGCCGGTGTTAAGATTGTGATGAACAAAGAAGTTGACCTTGACTTTATCAAAGCAGAGAACCCAGATACAGTTGTTGTAGCTTCCGGTTCTAAGACATTGATTCTTCCAATTCCTGGAATTGAAAATGAAGCAATCATCCATGGTGGTGACTTACTTGACGGTAAGAGAGCAGCAGGCAAGAAGGTTCTTGTTGTCGGTGGTGGTATGGTTGGCTGTGAAACTGCAGCACTTCTTGGAGAGCAGCAGCATGACGTAACAGTCATCGAGTTCAGAGATGAATGTGGTGCTGATGTAATTCATGAGCATAAGGTATTCCTTATGGAAGACTTTGAAAACTATGGTATCAAACAGATTACAAGTGCTAAGGTTTGCCAGTTCTACGAAGATGGCGTGACTTATGAGTCTCCTGACGGAGAGAAGCATGACGTGAGAGGATTCGACTCTGTAGTACTTTCCATGGGATACAGAAACTACAATCCATTTGCAGAGCAGCTTGAAGCACTTGGAAAAGAAACCTATGTAGTAGGTGACGCAACAAGAGCCCGCAGAGCACTCGATGCAACAAAAGAAGCTTACGCAGCAGCAATGCAGATCTAGTTATTAGAAAACAAATGTAAGATCTATAGTAGAACATAACAATAAGATGGATTCAGGGGCAAAGCTCCTGAGAACATCTTTGAAATTACCAGGAGGATTATAACAATGGAAAAGAGAATTTCAGGACATACAGGTTTAATGGGATTATTCGGAACACCGGTTGGACATTCAGGATCACCGGCAATGTACAACTTTGCGTTCCAGCATGACGGACTGGATTACGCATATCTTGCATTTGATGTGAATGTAGACGAGATGGCAAAGACATTTGAAGCAATCAAGCTCTTTAACATGAGAGGCGGAAACTTCACGATGCCATGCAAGAACATCGCAGCAGAGTTAGTGGATAAACTGTCTCCGGCAGCAGAGATTATCGGAGCCTGCAACGTATTCGTTAATGATGACGGTGTGATTACAGGACACATCACTGACGGAGTTGGTTTTGTAAAGAATCTTGAACTCAGCGGATTTAATGTAAAAGGTAAGAAGACTGTAGTATTAGGTGCCGGTGGAGCTGCAACAGCAATCCAGGTACAGCTTGCACTGGACGGTGCACAAGAAGTGAAGATCTTCAATATCAAAGATGATTTCTACGCAAGAGCAGAAGGTACAAAAGCTAAATTAGCTGAGAAATGCCCAGAGTGTCTTGTAACAGTAGATGATCTTGCGGACAGTGCAAAATTAGCAGATGCAATCAACAACTGTGATATCGTAATCAATGCAACAATCATGGGAATGAAACCTCATCAGGATGTTACGTTAGTAGACAAATCTTTATTCCGCAAGGATCTCGTTGTAGCTGATACAGTATACAGTCCAGAGAAAACAAAGATGATCGTAGAAGCAGAAGAAGCAGGATGCAAAGCTATCGGCGGTAAAGGTATGCTCCTTCAACAGGGTGTTGTTAACTATGACTTATTCGTAGGAAAAGAATTCCCAACTGCAGATTACGAAGCATTTCAGGCAGAACAAGCAAAATAAGGATTCACAGCAAAATATTTCATCTGAAAAATGAGAAAAAAGATTCGATTGTCAATTATGTTGTGATATGATTTTAACAATTATGTCCAGATATAATTTACATAAAGGAAACTAAAAATTTTTTAAAAGGAGAAATGAGAATGAAGGCAAAAAAATACTTATGGTCGATGATCTGTGTATACATGTGCTACTTAACACATGGTATTCAGGCATTGATTCTGAGCCAAAACAATGTCAACTTCGCTACACAGTGGGGATTTGACATGTCAGACCCAACATCTACAGTATATGCAGCAGGTATCGCAGCTGTAAGTTCAGCAATCGCCTGGACAGGTTTAGGAAAGTTCATCAGTGTATGGATTGGTGGAGAGATTTCCGATAAGATCGGACGTAAAAAGATGATGATCGCAGGAGCAGCACTTTACATCTTATGCTTCGCAGGTCTTCTTACAACAACAAACCCAACACTTGCAGCTGTATGTGCATTTATGGCTGGTGTAGCAACATCTGGATTTTGGGATGCAGCAGGATACCCAGCAGTACAGGAAGCTTACACAGCAGCTCCTGGAGCAGCACTTATCGCAATTAAGTTCTTCGTTTCATTATCAGGTATGGTTTATCCATTACTTGCGGTACAGTTGGCAAGCACAGGAAACTGGAAGACATCAGTTATCATTCCATTGGTAATGTCAGTCGTTTGTCTTGCACTTGCAGTTATTGCTCCATTTGCATATGACGATATGAAGAAGTCTGCTGCAGCAGCAGGTGGTAACTCGAAAGAATCTGATGCAGTTAAAGCAGATATCGAAGCTCAAAAAGCAGCAATGCTTACAAAACCTTCAAAGGTTGTTGTATTCTTAGTAATGTTCTATGCATTCCTTTGCATGGCAATTATGTACGGTGCACAGCAGTATACAAAAGCATTTGGTATCGCTGTATGTGGACTTCCGGAGATGGAAGCTGCTTCACTTACAACATGGTTCACACTTGGATCTCTTGCAGCAGTAATCTTCTGGGCAATTATGATGGCTAAGTTAAAATGGAATCCATTAAAGGTTATCCTGATTGACTCTATCATGACAGCAGTTGCACTTGCAGGTGTACTCTTCATTCACGAAGTAGTAATCATCAAGATTGCAATTGTATTACTTGGATTCTTCGCTTCAGGCGGAGCTCTTCAGACAGGTCTTGGAGTTGTTCAGGAGTTCAATCCAGGTCCTAAGGGAAGAAACACAGGTATCTACTATACATTCATGGGTGCAGCTTCTTACTCTATTCCGGTAGTAGCAGCTCAGCTCACAAAAGCTTCCGGCGAGAGCAGCGCTGTATATACACTGATGGGTATGCTTTTGGTATTCGCTGTACTTGCAATCTTAAGCTCACTGTTCCTTGTTGGACAGTACAAGAAGATTTTTGGTACAAGCCCACTTTCACAGAGCAAATAATTACAGAATAAAGAAAAAGGTTCTGTACGGTTTTACAAATAGTATATTATATACAACAAGAATCCTCGCACTTTCGTGCGGGGATTCTTGTTGCAATTTGGAATAAATTTCTGATAGCTTTCACACGTTAATCTATAAAAGTGTAAAAAAGAGAATTAAAAAATTATTGAATTTAAAAGAAAAATAAAGTTTTTATGCCATATATATTATTAAAAGGTACTGTAAATAATAAAAATGTAATAAGAATGGGGAAAAAACTTATCAATATATATGAATTATGTGAATGGATTCTATAGAAAAAACCAATTAGACAGGATACCTAATGAAGAGATATAATACTTTAGTAAGTTAAATCGGTTATTTTCGCGTTCTATTTGTTAGTTAATTAACAATCAAAATAGAAATTTATTTAACAAAGGAGAGAGCTATGAAAGTATTAAAGTGGTTGGACAAGTATTTTGAAGAAGCTGTATTAGTTGTGCTGTTATGTCTGATGATGTTGATCATGGGAATTCAGGTAACTGCACGTTATGCATTAGGCAGCTCACTTTCCTGGTCAGAGGAAATCACAAGATATCTTTTTATCTGGTCCGGATTTTTAAGTGCAAGTTTTTGTGTGAAGAAGGGAGCTTCTGTTAAGATTGAACAGTTGGTATCCGCTTTCCCAAGAAAAGTAACGCATTTGTTGAGAGTAGTCAGCTATACGATCGAGATTATTTTTTTCACCTACCTGATTCCTTTCGCAGTATCTTATGTGCAGTCGGCAGTTACGAGCAGACAGTTGAGTCCGGCATGTAGTATTCCAATGTATTTTATTCAGCTTTCAACACTGTTTAGTTTTGTGTTGTGTGATATCAGACTGGTGCAGAAGATGGTGCAGAGAATCCAGATTCTGACGGGCAGAAGAGAAGACACACTGTTGAAGTCGAAAGAAGAGATTATGGAAGAACTGAAAGAGGAGGTATAGGCATGTCCGCAGGTGTTGTATTAATATTATTCTTTGTATGTTTGTTGATTGCGATTCCAATTTCTATATCCCTGGGAATCGTTTCGATATTACCGGGGGCATTTGATCCGTCTTTTACGGCGAGTGCCACTTATGTTATCCGCTCTATGTTTGGCGGGTTGGACAGTTTTCCGCTGTTGGCGGTTCCGATGTTCGTATTATCCGGAATCATCATGGCTCGCGGTGGGATTTCCAAGAGATTGTTTGACTTATTTGCATACTTTATCGGAAAGTTCACAGCAGGTCTTCCGTGTGCGGTTATCGTTACCTGTCTGTTTTACGGTGCGATTTCAGGTTCTGGAATTGCCACAGTTGCGGCGGTAGGAAGCATGACGATTCCGCTTCTGGTAGAATTAGGATATGATAAGAAGTTTATTACGGCTATGGTTGCCATTGCGGGAAGTTTGGGGGTCATCATTCCGCCAAGTATTCCATTCATTATGTATGGTATGGCATCCGGGGTGTCTGTCAGTGATATTTTTGTTGCGGGTATCGTGCCTGGAATCATGATTGGATTCTTCCTGATGGCATACGCATTTGTATACTGCAAACGTTATGGTGAGGATAAGGAGAAAATCAATGCCCATGTGGATGGCCTGAGAAAACAGGGAATCTGGAAAGTATTCAAGAGCAGTTTCTTTGCCCTGCTGTCTCCGATCATCATTCTGGGGTGTATTTATTCCGGAGTTGCTTCTCCCACAGAAGCGGCAGTAATCTCAGTGTTTTATTCACTGTTTATCAGTATCTGTGTGTATAAGTCTCTGAAGGTTCAGCAATTATATTCTGTATTTGCAGAAGGTGTTAAGACCTATGCACCGGTCCTCTTCGTTCTGGCGGCATCGGTTGCGTTTTCCAGAGTGCTGACACTGATGCAGGTACCACAGGTAATCAGTGGATGGATTCTTGACAACTTTACGAGTAAAGTGGTGATTCTGATTATTATCAACATCTTCCTGCTGCTGGTAGGTATGGTGATGGATACAACACCGGCGATTCTGATTCTGACACCAATCCTTCTCCCAATCGCACAGGGAATTGGAATGGATTCGATTCATTTCGGTGTCATGATGGTCGTAAACCTTGCAATCGGATTTGTAACACCGCCGATTGGTGTAAACCTGTTTATTGCAAGTACTCTCACGGAGATTCCGGTCGCAACGATTTCAAGGAAAGTACTACCTATGATTTTATTCTTCCTGGTTGCATTGATTCTGATTACGTTTATTCCACAGATTAGTCTGTGCCTGTTATAAGGAGGACACTATGAAAAAGATGAACTTGAAGAAAGCAGGAATTGCAGCAGTCATGCTTGGTGCCATGCTGGTAACAACAAGCTGTAAAAATAGTAACAGCGGGGACGCAGAAGTTCAGAGATATGCATGGCCTCTGGCGACCTGCAGTACTACGGACACCATCACACACATTTTTGCCCAGACATTTGCAGATGAGGTGGGAGAGCTGAGTGATGGAAAGATGAAGATTCAGGTCTACCCACAGAGTACACTGGGCGGGGACCGCGAACTGATGGAAAGCTGTAAGGATGGCGATATACCGTTCGTTGTACAGTCACCGGCACCACAGGTAAGCTTTATGCCGGAGCTGTGCGTGTTTGACTCCCCTTGTGTATTTGAGGATATTTCGGATGCGAGAGCGGCAGTCGATGCACCGGACTTTCAGGAGATTGTTCAGGGAATTTATCAGGATGCGGGATATCAGCTGCTCGGAACAGCTGATCAGTGCTTCCGGGTTATGACAACACAGAAAGAATTCAAGGATTTTTCTTCTTTCAAGGGACAGAAAATCCGTACCATGGAGAATGCATTCCATATCCAGTTTTGGAAAGCCATCGGAGCGAACCCGACACCAATGTCATTCAGTGAGGTGTACATTGGTCTGCAGCAGGGAACTATCGATGCCCAGGAGAATGCATTTGAGCTGCTTGTAAGTGCAAAGCTCTATGAGCAGCAGAAATATGTAATCGAGACCAACGCAGTGCCGGATTATACGACGTTGATCGTAAGTGATGATTTCTTCCAGGATTTGTCAGAAGACCAGCAGAAAATCATCAGACAGGCAGCGGAGAATGCACAGAAGGCAGCCAGAGATTCTGCCGATGACAGAAGAGAAGAGAGAGAGAAAGAGCTGTTAGCGGAAGGCATGGAGATTATCAAATTAGATGATGCCACATGGGCACAGATGCAGGAAGCAAGTGAGCCAGTCTATGAGTCTATTAAAAAGCAGGCAGGGGAAGAACTGTTCAACTTGTATACAGGGCGGGAGTAAGCAGCAAAGTGGATTTCTGAGAATCCCATTTGACATATTTGACATAGAAAAATCCGGAGTATAACGACAGATGTTATATTCCGGATTTTTTGTGTGGGTGGAGGAGATGTCCGCTTACTTTGTCTAAGGTCTTACGGGAAGGAGCAGATTTGCATTGGATTTGACCGGATAGTGTGCTAAAATCCAAATAGAATAGCTGTAAGGTTGTGTCAGACAATCTTACAAAAGATGTTACGGGAAGGAAGCAGGCGGGATTCTGTAGTATTCGCCGGGCTTTGGGGAAGGTGAAAATGACAAACATACTAATTGTAGAAGATGACAGAACACTGAGTGATGGAATTGTATTAGCCATGAAGCGGGAGGGTCTGGCATTTGATCAGGCATATACATTTCAGGAGGGAATGAAGCATTTTGCGAAAGAAGATTATCAGATGGTCTTGCTGGATGTCAACCTGCCAGACGGGAATGGCTATGAGCTGCTCAAAGCAATCCGGGAGACCAGTCAGGTGCCGGTGCTCATGCTTACCGCAAGGGATATGGAAATGGATGAAGTGATGGGACTGGAGCTGGGGGCAGATGATTATATGACAAAGCCATTTTCATTGGCGGTGCTGCGGGCGAGAATGGGGAGTCTTCTCCGAAGAAATCTGGTTAGCGGAAATCGTTTTACCGAAGATTCGTTAAGCTTTGATTTTGAAAATCTGATTTTTACCAGAGCAGGTGAGGAGCTTTATCTAAGCAAAGGAGAGCAGAGACTTCTGCGGCTGCTCACGAAAAATGCAGATCACCCTATGTCCAGAAATCTTCTGGTGGATCGGATGTGGACAGATGATGCAGAGTATGTGGATGAAAATGCATTGTCCGTTACCATAAGAAGGCTGCGGGAGAAGATAGAAGAAGATCCTTCTCATCCGGTATATATCCAGACCGTGTATGGTGTCGGCTATATTTGGAAAAAAGGGAATAAGTGAGGGACTGCGGCATGAGATTTGGAGATAGAAAATACTCTTATGAACGACTGAATCGTATGATTGATGATGCGATGACCGGAGAGTTTAAAGAAGGCGACTACACAGAGGAGGAACTGTCAAAGCTGGAAGTTAAGTGGATGCGGTTCTTGAAAGCATCTTCTCTAAGCCGGGAAAATATTGAAAAAGACAAAAGGGTCATGCAGGAACTGGTGTCGGATATTTCCCACCAGACGAAGACACCTCTGGCCAATATGAAGCTGTATTCGGAACTTTTAATGGAACAGGAGCTGGATCGGGAAAGTAGTATGCTGGCAGAGAGAATCTACGAGCAGAGCAATCGACTGGAATTTCTGATTCAATCCCTAGTGAAAATGTCACGCCTTGAAACGGGAACCATTCAGGTGGAGACAACGTCAGCTCCGGTGAAGGCACTGCTTCATGATGTGCTCCTTCTTGCGGAGTCGAAAGCGGCGCACAGAAAGACCGGGATTGTAATAGAGTATGATGGAGAAGACTGTGCGCGGTATGACAAAAAATGGACGGTGGAAGCCATTTACAATATTCTTGATAATGCAGTCAAGTATTCTCCGGAGAATAGCCAGATTACCATTTGGGTAACGGTATATGAAATGTTTGTGAGGGTTTCCGTCATGGATCAGGGAATTGGAATCAGCGAGGCGGAGATGGCGCAGATTTTCACCCGTTTTTACCGGAGTCCAAGAGTGCAGCAGGCAGAGGGCGTTGGTGTGGGACTGTATCTGAGTCGGGAGATCATTTCCAAAGGTGGAGGATATATCAAGGTGGATTCAACAGAAGGTGTGGGAAGTATATTCCATGTGTATCTGGCGAGGAAATCTGATCCTGCATAAGAAAGCAGAAGAGTGACTTCGGCTGTCCGTTTTAGGTTTGGAAGAAAAGTAGAAAGAGTGGACAGGCACAGAAAATGCGTTGAGCGGTGCATGTGCACTCTTCTTTCAGTTTTGTAAGATTTTGGAAAGAATCTGGCAAGAACTCTGTGCTATATTGGTAATAGAGAGATACACAAGGAGGGCATCAATATGGCAAAAGTATTAAGAACAGAGAATCTGAAAAAATATTATGGGGAAGCAGAGAGTCAGGTCAGGGCGTTAGACGGAGTGGACTTTTCTGTGGAGCAGGGAGAGTTTGTTGCAGTGGTTGGAACCAGCGGTTCAGGAAAGTCAACACTTCTGCATATGCTGGGAGGTCTTGATCGGCCGACATCGGGGAAAGTATGGGTGGATGATAAGGACATTTTCGGACTGAAGGACGATGCGCTCTGTATTTTCCGCCGCAGGAAGATTGGTTTTGTATTCCAGAACTATAATCTGGTTCCAGTCCTGAATGTCTATGAAAATATCGTGCTTCCAATTGAGCTGGATGGAAATACAGTAGACCAGTTTTATGTTCAGGAGGTCATCCAGGCATTGGGATTAGAGAGCAAATGTGACAGTCTTCCAAGTCAGCTTTCCGGCGGGCAGCAGAGGGTGGCAATTGCCAGGGCGCTTGCCACGAAGCCGGCAATTCTTCTCGCGGATGAGCCGACCGGGAACCTGGATAGTGCAACCAGTCAAGATGTGCTGGGGTTGATGAAGATGACCGGGGAGCGTTTTTCCCAGACGATTGTCATGATTACCCATGACGAGGAGCTCGCACAGCTGTCCGACCGCATTATCCGGATTGAAGATGGAAAGATCAAAGGGACGAAAAACAGGAACCATGATATTCCTGAGGAAAGAATGAAAGACCGTAAAACAGGCAGCAGACGAAAAGGCGGTGAGGCTGATGCGTAAGGTGAAAAATACGAAAGTAATCAGCCGTCTGTCAACAAAGATTCTGCAGGCAAAGAAAAAGAAGAACTTTATCGCTGTCATGGCAATCGCACTGACATCGGTTCTGTTTACCGCTTTATTTACCATCGGCGGCAATATGCTGCACACCAATCAGGAGAATACATTTATCCAGGTGGGAACCAGAAGTCACGCTGGATTCAAACAGTTCACCCAGAAGGAATACGATATCCTGTCGAAAGACAAGAAAATCAGGGACTTATCCTATAATATATTCGTTGGGTTTACGACCAATCAGGAATTGAACAAGATTCAGGGTGAGGTTCGGTATTTTCAGGAGCAGAATGCCAAAGATGGTTTTTCTTATCCGACGACAGGAAATCTTCCTGAAAAGGAAGACGAGATGGCATGCAGTACGATTATTCTGGATGCACTTGGAATACCACATGAGCTTGGACAGCCGGTGACACTTGATATGCAGATTCACGGGGAGCCGATGACGAAGACCTTTACCTTAAGTGGATACTGGAAGGGGAATGAGACAGCGCAGGCTCAGGAAATCGCTGTGTCCAGAACATATAGCGACAAGGCTGCGCCACTGGAAACAACCTGTTTCTATGATGCAGAAGATCAGACTGATATGTCCGGGTATATCAATGCTTCCTTCAATTTTTCGAGTGGCTGGAATATTGAAGGCCAGATGGATGCCCTCTGTGAGCGTTGTGGATTCGATCAGACAAAGGTAAAGGCGGGGGTCAACTGGGCGTATGGAACAGCAACTGTAGATGCCACCACCATCCTGTTGATTGTGGTGATGCTGCTGTTGATTCTGCTTTCAGGATACCTGATTATCTATAATGTGTTCTACCTGAATATTTTCAGTGATATTCGCTCTTACGGACTCTTAAAGACCATCGGAACAACGGGAAAGCAGTTGAAAAAACTGGTCCACCTGCAGGCGACAAGGCTTTGCATCATAGGGATTCCAATTGGGCTGATCCTTGGCTGGGTGCTTGGAAGGTGCCTTACTCCGGTGATTATGAGTATGCTTACCATGGGAGATATCCGTTACTCGGTGAATCCACTGATTTTTGTTGGAGCTGCCGCATTTTCATGGGTTACGGTGCGAATAAGCTGCCTAAAACCATGCAGAATTGCAGCGAAGGTATCGCCCGTTGAGGCGGTGCGCTATACAGAAGGTCAGAGTAAAAGGAAAAAGCAAGTCAGAAAGACGCGGAAGAACACTATGTTCTCTATGGCGAGAGCAAATATGGGGAGAAATATCCGCAAATCCGTTCTGGTGATTGTATCCTGCGCCCTCAGTATGATGATTTTGAACAGTGTCTATACAATAGTGACTGGATTTGACATGGACAAATATCTGAGTAATTATGTCAAAACAGATTTCTCGGTGACAGACGCTACCATTTCTGCTTATACAGGGAGAAGTACCGTATTGGATGGTGTGACGAAGGAATTCCAGGAGGAGCTTGCCGGAGCCAAAGGGGTTACTGATATTGGAAATATCTATGAAACCGGAGTGACAAAGCCTGTTTCCGAGAAAGAATGGCAGACAATCGACCGGATTTCAAAAGATGAAAAAAATGCGGGCTATTGGGACAGTGAATGGATCGCAGAGATGATAGCGGAGATAGAAAAAAACCGTGTCATGGGAGTGGACACTTATGGCGTAGACCAGAATGCATTCGATATGGTGGATGTGTACGACGGTGATATCAGTTGGGAGAAGTTTCAAAGTGGAGACTATGTGATTGTAAATGCAGTCAATCACGAAGAAGACAGTGACGTATACAGTGATTCATTCGATGAAATCGGAGATAAGGTGACACTGGATTTTGGAAATGGGAAAACAAAGGAATATGAGGTTCTTGCAATAGGCGAGATGTACTACGCGGCTGGTTCACGAATGCGTAGGAATTTAGGTATTGAGTATATTCTTCCGCAGCAGGAAATTTTCAATATGGCGGGGGAAAGGCAGCCGCTTAGAACTATCTTTAATGCGAAGAAGGAAGAAATCCCAAATCTTGAAAAGTGGCTGGAGCAATATACACAGAAAGTGAATCCTGATCTGGCATATGAATCAAAAGCAGTTTATGTAAAACAATTTGATAATGTTCGGCGGGTGTACCTGATCACAGGGGGGTTCCTGAGTTTTATTCTGGGCCTGATCGGTATTCTGAATTTTGTAAATGTGATGGTGACTTCCATCTATTCCCGCAGACAGGAGCTGGCGATGATGGAATCCATTGGCATGACAGGTGGACAGCAGAAGCGGATGCTGCAGTATGAAGGACTGATTTACGGATTAGCATCCATAGGAATTGCATGCACGGCAGGCGTTGCCATCGGATACGGAATTGTCCAGTTGATTGCAGGGCAGATGTGGATTTTTACATGGCATTTCACATTGCTTCCGATTGCTATTTGTGCACCGATACTATTGATTTTATCATTTATTATACCGCTGATCTGTTACTGGAAAATCTGTGCCGCGACCAGTGTGGTGGAGCGGCTGAGAGTTGCAGAGTAGGTCTGAACAGCAATCTTTTGTCTATGCTGTATTTATATTGTGAAAAATAGATATTGTAATTAACAAAAGCAGATGCTATACTCTCTGAAAAGAGAAATCCTCTGCTTTTGTTTTTGCGGCAGAACGTAAACGCGCCATAGCTTATTATCTGTTCTTGAACTTTTCGTTTTATCTCATCAAAAGTGAAATTTTTCCTTGCAAATCCTATGAGATTTGCTACAATAGAACCAGCATATATCATGAAATTTATATCTAGGCATTATGCCATCAAAAAATCATTTCATAAACTCTATGCGAAATCACCAATAAGAAAACAAAAGAAGCAGGAGTTTATCGAAATGACAGGCCTCCTGCAAAGGAGGAAAACTGAATATGGGAAACAATGTTAAGCTGGTAACGGAAAGACCACTGGAACATCTGAATCTGCTGGATGATTTCTTGATGTCTATGTGGAAGAACATGAGGATGGGACGCAGACGGGCGCAATCTATGATATTGAACCGGAGAATGGGGAAGGCAAGAAAGAGGAACTTCGAGAACTTCTTCACTTTATAGAAGAGACAAACGCCGTAAACGCCAGCAACAGACAATTGAAAAAACTGCGGGATATGGTGGAGGATGTGAAGACTGATAAGGAGGTCAATCTCATGTATTTGAAAATCAAAGAACGAGAAGCGGAGATCCGTAGGGAAGTAGAAAAAGAGAAGGACACTGTGATTCAGAAGTTGGAAGAAGAGAAGCGCGAGGCAGATCAGCAGAGGCAGAAATTGGAAGAAGAGCTTTGTAGATTAAAAGAAAAGTATGAGAAGTAAGGCTGGTGAGAACCACGGAGGACGAGCCGGCGAGAACGAGAATGCCGGGGAGAAGCATAGAACGTAGAGAAGAATGAAACCGAGGAGAAATCTTCGGTTTTTTTAATAACTAAAAGGTTCTTGAGTTTCCGCAAACCGTAATCAAAAATTGAGTATGCTCTCCCAAAGTACCGATCTGTCCGTCTTTTTGAAAGTGATAGAATGACAGCGAATGAAGTAGTGACACTTTAATAAGCGTGAGGAAGTAAAGGATCTCCATTTGGAAGATGGAATAAAGAATAATTTCCAGGATTTTGAAAAAACCATAGTAATCAACAGAAAATTATGCTAAACTGTGAAACTGGATGGTATTCGAAAGAAACTGTACCAAAGGAAACTGCAGCTTAGAATGCAAAGTATCACTATCGCTATAGAAGGGATAGGTGATCGAATGAGAATAGGATTTATAGGCGCGGGTAAAGTCGGATTTACATTCGGACGATACCTGGTGGAACGCAACATGTGCGTATCCGGCTATTATAGTCAGAGTCTTCGTTCTTCAAAAGAAGCAGCAGAATTTACACAGACAAGATATTATGAAACATTAGGTGAGATTGTAGCATCTAGTGATAGTTTGTTTCTAACAGTTCCTGATCATCAGATCGGGAAAGTGTTCAGTGACCTTAGGAAAATGAACCTGAAGGACAAAATCATCTGCCACTGCAGTGGTGTGTTGTCTTCCGGAGTTTTTTCGGGTATTCAAGAGAGTGGTGCGTATGGCTACTCTATCCATCCAATTTTTGCTGTCAGTTCAAAACTGACATCGTATCAGGATTTTTCAAACACTTATTTTACAATTGAAGGGGACGAGAAGTATCTTAAGTCCATGACGGAATTTCTTAAAAGTCTCGGGAATCCGGTTGCGGTCATTGCGGCAGAAGATAAGGCAAAATATCATGCGGCAGCCGTGTTTGCAAGCAATCTTGTAATCGGCCTGTATAAGCAGGCAGTGGGACTTTTAGAGCAATGCCAGCTGGGAGAGGAATTTTCCGGAAAGGCATTACTGCCCTTGCTGCAAAACAATGTAGAGAACCTTGTGAAATATGGTATGCAGGATGCATTGACCGGTCCGGTGGAGCGGGGCGATGCAGAGACGGTAAGAAATCATCTTTCAGTATTGGGGAGGGAAGAGCGCGCAGTATATTGTTTGCTGTCGGAGCAGTTGTTGGCATTGGCAGAGCAGAAAAATCCAAAACGAAATTATGGAGCAATCAAACAGTTGTTAAAGGAGGAAAAATTGGTATGAAAAACACAGTGACAACATTTCAGCAGGCAAAGGAAAAAGGCGAAAAGCTATCCATGCTTACGGCTTATGATTATTCCACAGCGAAGCTGGTAGACAGGGCTGGCATTAACGGAATTTTGGTGGGAGATTCTCTTGGAAATGTCATTCTGGGATACGAGGATACACTCTCAGTAACGGTGGAGGACATGATTCATCACGGCGCAGCGGTGGCAAGAGGTGCAAAGAATGCGCTTGTAGTCATCGATATGCCGTTCCTGTCGTATCAAACCAGCGTATACGATGCTGTGACGAATGCGGGACGACTTATGAAGGAAGGTCGCGCGCAGGCTGTGAAACTGGAGGGTGGAGAGGAAGTGTGTCCACAGATTAAGGCCATTACAGACGCAGGCATTCCGGTCATGGCACATCTTGGATTGACTCCGCAGTCAATCAATGCATTTGGCGGGTTCAAGGTGCAGGGGAAGAGCGAGCAGGCAGCGAAAAAACTGCTGTCAGATGCAAAAAAAGTAGAAGAAGCAGGTGCATTTGCTATTACATTGGAATGTGTCCCGGCGAAGCTTGCCAAACTGGTGACAGAAACGGTCGGGATTCCGACCATCGGCATCGGCGCGGGAAATGCATGTGATGGACAGATTCTGGTCTATCAGGATTTGCTTGGGGTATTCACAGATTTCACGCCGAAGTTTGTCAAACGTTTTGCAAATGTAGGTGAAGTGATGACGGAGGCCTTTCGCCAGTATGATAAAGAAGTCAAAGAACAGAGCTTTCCGGCAAAAGAGCATGAGTATACCATTGCAGATGAAGTTCTGGAACGATTATGCGGGAGCATAATTGAATAATGGTGCAAGGGATAACCACTGAAAGGTTATGAGCGGGCAGCGAAAGCGGTGATAAGATAGAGAGCCGAGCAGAGAAGCGGATTCTCAACAGCCGCTTGGCAGACAGAGAGGAGAAATACAATGGAAATCGTAAATACAGTAAAAGCAGTAAGAAATCAGGTGAAAGAATGGAAAATGAGCGGACTGAGTGTTGGTTTTGTGCCGACCATGGGATTTTTACATGAGGGACACCAGAGCCTGATTCAGCGGGCGGTAGAAGAATGTGACCGCGTGGTGGTAAGCATTTTTGTGAACCCCATGCAGTTTGGTCCGGCGGAGGATCTTGACAGCTATCCGCGAGATCTGGCAGCAGATGCGAAGCTTTGTGAGGAGACAGGAGCAAATTTGGTCTTTCATCCTGATGTGGAGGAGATGTACACAGATAGCTTCTGTTCTTTTGTGGATATGAATGGTCTGACCAAGGAATTGTGTGGAAAAACCAGACCGATTCATTTCCGGGGAGTGTGCACTGTGGTCAACAAACTTTTTAATATCGTGACTCCGGATAAAGCATTTTTCGGACAGAAGGATGCACAGCAGCTTGCAGTAATACGCAGGATGGTCAAGGATCTGAATATGGATATTCAGATTGTAGGATGCCCGATTGTCCGGGAAGCAGACGGACTGGCAAAAAGTTCACGCAACACCTACCTGAATGAAAAAGAAAGAAAAGCAGCACTGATCCTGAGTAAAACCATTTTTCTTGGACAAAAGCTTGTGAAAGCTGGTGTCAAAGATGCCGGAGAACTGCTTCGAAAAATGACTGTAAATATCGAGACAGAGCCTTTGGCGAAGATTGACTATGTACAGGCAGTCAGCATGGAAACCATTGAAAATGCAGCGCAGATCGGACCGGATGTCTTAGTGGCCATGGCAGTCTATATCGGGAAAACCAGATTAATTGATAACTTTATTGTGGAGGAATAGTCAAAATGTATATACAAGCGTTAAAAAGTAAAATACATAGAGCGACTGTGAAACAGGCGGAACTTAATTATGTGGGAAGTATTACGATTGATGAGGAACTGCTGGAGAAATCCGACATTACAGAGTATGAGAAGGTGCAGATTGCGGATGTGGATAACGGCGCGCGGTTCGAGACCTATGCAATTGCCGGAGAAGCGGGGAGCGGAATGATCTGTCTCAATGGAGCTGCCGCCCGCCAAGTCAGCGTAGGTGACAAGGTAATTATCATGTCCTATGGGGCCATGACAAAAGAAGAACTCGCCAAGAATCCGCCCAAGGTCGTGTTTGTGGATGAGGAGAACCAGATTACCAGAATTACCAGATATGAGAAGCATGGACAGCTGTTTTAGACAGGCAATGACAGGAATAAAAGATAGAATCTGAAGCATACTATCCAGGAAAGGATGGTGTGCAGTATGAATAAGGATGGACTTTACGTACGAACAGATTTCCCGAAGGAAAGTGGACAGACAAATGCAAGGAATTCCGAAAATGAGACTGAATCGCAGCCTCAACCCTTGCCAGAAACGACACGTCCCCGCAAGGATGGACCGGGAGGAGAGTAATCCTTCTCTCTTATTGCCATCTGGGAAAGTTCTTTGAACTTTCCCAGATGGCAATATCTGTTTTACTTAGTGGAAGTGGTGTAATATGCACAAAAAAGTACTTCTGTGATATGGCATATTGTGATAATAGATGATGAATGTTCGGAATGTTAAAAAAGTAACGTATAAAATATCTAAAAAAGGATTGATTTTTAGAAAACTATGGTATATTATACACATAAGAGGTGGAACCAATTTAATAACTAATGTAAAACAGGCAGAAACGAATAATCGGTATAGTCATAATTACATTCAGTTATATTTTTTTACCAAATAATTGGTACTACCAATTTAGACCGTAACATATTGGAGAAGTTTCATGTTCACCATGTGGGGAATGGGGGACAAAGAAAGGAGAAAGGATGTTTGTTTTAAAATTTGTTCTGGCAATATTGCCCATCCTATGGCTGGTCATTGCGCTCAGCGGATTGAAGTGGCCTGGATATAAGGCATGCGGGGTCTGTTTGCTGCTGTCGGTGATATTGGCACTGGTCGGATGGAAGATGGGGCTTGTGAACACACTCACCGCCTGTCTGGAAGGAGTGCTGACAGCATTGTGGCCAATCTGCCTGGTAATCGTTGCGGCAATTTTTACATACAACATTACATTAAAGACAGGTGCCATGGATACGATAAAGAAGATGCTGACCTCCGTATCTAATGATAAGCGGGTACTTGTACTTATCATTGCATGGACCTTTGGTAACTTCATGGAAGGAATCGCAGGATTTGGCACCTCAGTTGCAATTCCGGGAAGTATGCTGGCTGGACTGGGTTTTCACCCGCTGACAGCCATTGCACTCTGTCTCATTGCAAATACAGTACCAACGGCGTTCGGAAGTGTGGGAATTCCCACCGTTACCTTATCAACCGTCACCGGATTAGAGGTAGGAACGTTATCAGCATCTACGGCTTTGATACAGCTTCCAATCATGCTGCTGACACCATTTATCCTGGTTGCATTGTCCGGAAAAGGACTTAAGGCGCTGAAAGGAATGATTCCAACCACGCTGATCTGCTCGGTATCCTTTGCATTTTCCTCATGGCTCACAGCAGCATACATTGGACCGGAGCTGCCGGATATTATCGGATTTGTAGTCGGGATGGTGTGTACCATCGGAGCAGCCAAAATCTTCAACCGCAATCCTGACAAGGAATACGCAATCTACACCGAAGAAGAGTTAAAGCAGAGTGAGCATGTGGACAGTGGAGCAGCTGTAAAAGCGTGGATGCCATTTATTTTAATTTTTGTACTGCTTCTTTTAACATCTAAATTGGTAGCACCAATAAATAACATGTTATCAGTATTTAAGAGTTCTTTTGTAATATATACAGGAGAAAATGCATCAACTATTTCCTTTAGTTGGATTAACACTCCGGGAATCTGGATCTTTCTCTCAGCGATTATCGGAGGAAAGGTGCAGGGAGCCTCCTTTGGGGTCATGGGCGAGGTCTTCACTACCACCATGAAAAACATGACCAAGACAATCGCAACTATCTGTGCGGTTCTTGCTACGGCAAAGGTCATGAGCTACAGCGGTATGATTGCAGACATTGCAAGCTTCTTCGTGGCGGTGACCGGAGGCTTTTACCCACTGATTGCTCCGGCAATCGGTGCACTGGGCGGATTTGTTACAGGTTCGGGCACTTCCACAACAGTACTTTTCGGCGGGTTGCAGTCTCAGACAGCGAACGCACTTGGAATGAGCGAGAGCTGGCTGGCATCCGCAAACACCATGGGAGCAGGTATCGGAAAAATGATTTCACCGCAGTCCATAGCAATCGGACTGGGAGCCGTCAATATGGTGGGAAGTGAAAGTGTCATATTGAAAAAGGTAGTTCCCTATTTTTTACTGAATGTAATCGTAGCCGGACTGGCATGTTACATCGGCGTGCTGCTTTTTTAAACGAAAGGCAACATAAATTAAGCCATCGAAATCATTACATCATGGATAAAAGAGTTGCAGAAACACAAGAAGATACTGGAAGTCAGATAGCTGATTTTATCAAAGCGTCATACAGACTTCCCCAACATGTAGCAAAGCGGATTAGGAAATGCCGCTTCACTAATAAAAATGAAAACACAATTTTAAGGAGGAATTTTTCATGGCAAGTTATAACAAACTCACACCTGAAATCATTGAACAACTGCAGGCAGCAGCACCGGGACACATCTTGTTAGATGGAGATATTAATGAGGATTACAGCAGAGACGAGATGCCGATATATGGAAAGAAAGCGCCGGAGGCAGTGTTGGTAGCAAGGTCTACGGAAGAAGTTTCCAAAGTAATGAAAATCTGTAACGAAAATATGATTCCGGTTACACCAAGAGGCGCAGGAACCGGTCTGGTAGGCGGAGCAGTTCCACTCTATGGCGGTGTTCTGATCGACCTTACAAAAATGGACAAGATTCTGGAATACGATTTGGAAAACTTTGTAGTAAAGGTTCAGGCGGGTGTGCTTTTAAATACACTTGCTGAGGACTGTGCCAGCCAGGGTCTCTGCTACCCACCGGATCCAGGCGAGAAATTTGCGTGTCTGGCAGGAAATGTAGCTACCAACGCCGGAGGAATGCGTGCAGTAAAATACGGAGCAACAAGAGACTATGTAAGAGCGATGACGGTAGTACTTCCAACTGGAGAAATCACACATTTCGGCGCAACTGTATCCAAGACTTCTACTGGATACTCCCTGTTGAACCTGATGATTGGCTCTGAAGGAACTCTGGGAATCATTACAGAACTGACATTAAAAATTATCCCGGCACCAAAGGTACAATGCAGTCTGATTATTCCTTATGAAGATCTTGAAGCATGTATCGCAACAGTTCCAAAATTCAAGATGGCACATATGAATCCACAGGCACTGGAATTTATGGAGAGGGAGATTGTGTTATCTTCTGAGCGTTACATTGGCAAGAGTGTATTCCCGCAGGAATTAGAGGGCGTTCAGATTGGAGCATATTTATTAGTAACACTGGATGCAGACAGCGAGGAGCAGTTGGAAGCTCTCACCGAGCAGGCGGCAGAAATCGTATTAGAGGAAGGCGCCATCGATGTTCTGGTAGCAGATACTCCGGCAAAAATGAAAGACGCATGGGCGGCACGTTCCAGCTTCCTGGAGGCAATTATGGCAGAGACAAAATTACTGGATGAGTGTGATGTGGTCGTTCCGGTGAACAAGATCGCTTCTTACCTTACCTTTGTAAATAAAACAGGTGAGGAATGTGGTATTACAATCAAGAGCTTCGGTCATGCAGGAGATGGAAACTTACATATTTATCAGTTGTCCAATGACTTGGAGGAAGCGGAATTCAAGAAACGTGTAGATAAATTCTTTGACATCATTTATAAAGAAGCAACGGATCTTGGAGGTCTGGTTTCTGGTGAGCACGGAATCGGTTCCGGTAAATGTAAGTACCTTCTGGATTCTGTTGGCGAGACCAACATGGGACTGATGCAGGGAATCAAGAAAGTATTTGATCCAAACCTTATTCTGAATCCAGGAAAAGTCTGCACGATTGCAGAAAAGTAAGAAACAGGTTCTGAATGATATGGTATAATCAGAGAAGCAAAAAAACAGACAGCCATCAGACAAGACAGAACTCAGAATCATAAGAAGCAGATTAACTAAAAACAATATTAACAGGAGGTTCATTATGAATATACTTGTGTGTATCAAACAGGTACCAGATACCAACGAAATCAAAATCGATCCAGTGACACATACTCTGGTGAGAAAGGGAGTGCCAAGCATCGTCAATCCATTTGACACCTATGCATTGGAAGTAGGAGTCCGGCTAAAAGAACAGCTAGGCGGAAAAGTTGTAGTCATTTCCATGGGACCAGAGCAGGCAAAAGAGGCGTTAAAGACCTGTCTTTCCGTAGGAGCAGATGACGCATATCTCATTTCCGACCGGAAGTTCGGCGGATCTGACACGCTGGCAACAAGCTACATTTTATCCAGCGCTGTAAAAGCAGTAGAGGAAAAAGAAGGATTGAAATTTGACCTGATTCTGTGTGGTAAGCAGGCAGTTGACGGCGACACCGCTCAGGTTGGACCAGAGATGGCAGAGCACCTTGACCTGCCGCAGATTACTTATGCGTTGGACATCGTCTATGAGGATGATAAAATTCAGGTAAAAAGGGAATGTGATGACGGCTATGATATGATTACCACAACACTTCCGGCAGTTGTTACCGTAGTAAAGCTTCCATATGAGCCAAGATATGCTACAATTCGTACGAAGATGGCAGCAAAGAAAAAGGAGATTCCAACCCTTACATTTGATGACTTAAAGACTGATGAGGCGTACTGTGGACTTGGCGGTTCTCCGACAAAGGTAAAAGGAACTTATACACCGAACCGTGAGAAAAACGGCGTGAAGTTAAATGGTGTTGAGGCAAATGATGCAGGTGCACAGTTGGCAGAGTGGCTGCAGACCAATAAGATTCTGTAGGAGGAAAAAGAAATGGCAAACAAGACTGATTATAAGAATATTTGGGTTTATATAGAGACAGAATGTGGACAGGCAAAGCCGGTTGGCCATGAGCTTTTAAATCCGGCGAGAAAGCTTGCAGATGAAAAGCAGTGCCAGCTCATTGCTGTTGTGATTGGAAAAGATGTAGAGGAAGTTGCAAAGACAGCAATCAGCTATGGTGCAGACAGCGCGATTCTGGTGGACGGACCGGAATACGAGTACTATACCACAGACGCATTTGCAGGAGCGATGGAGCAGCTGATTGGAAAGTATAAACCAGAAACTGTGATTATTGGTGCGACAAACAATGGGCGGGATATGGGACCGAGAGTGTCCTGTAACTTAAAAACAGGCCTGACAGCGGATTGTACGGATCTTGCAATCGATGAGGAGACTGGAAATATTGCATGGACCAGGCCAACCTTCGGTGGAAACCTTATGGCGACAATTATGTGTCCGGATCACAGACCACAGATGGGAACCGTTCGTCCGGGTGTATTTAAAAAGGGCGCATTCGATGAAGGAAAAACAGGAGAGATCGTAAAAGAAGACATCCATATTGCAGAATCAGATATCCGTACTAAGTTGATTGAGCGCGTCAAAGAGGTTGCAGAAGCTGTGAATCTTGAAGAAGCTGAAATCATCATCACTGGTGGACGTGGCGTTGGAAGCGCAGAAGGCTTCAAGACACTACAGGAACTGGCAGACGAGCTTGATGCAACCGTAGGCTGTTCGCGTGCAGTCGTAGATGCAGGCTGGATGCCTCATGCATACCAGGTAGGGCAGTCCGGCAAGACTGTAGCACCCAAATTGTACATTGCGTGCGGCGTATCCGGAGCAATCCAGCACGTGGCAGGAATGTCAGGATCCGACTATATTGTAGCAATCAACAAAGATGAGGACGCACCGATTTTTGATGTGGCTGATTTTGGTATCGTAGGAAATCTTTTTGAAGTTTTACCGGTACTGACAGAACAAATTAAGAAACAACGTGCATAAATCTGGCTATTCCAGATTGTGAATATTCGTTTTTATACTTAAGGAAAGAAGGAGATAATATGAATTTTATAATTGATGAGGAGCATCAGGATTTAATTGATCTTTACAGAGAATTTGCAGAAAATGAAGTAAAACCAATTGCAGCCGAAATCGACCAGACAGAACGTTTCCCACAGGAAAATGTGGAGAAAATGGCTGAGATGGGACTTCTTGGAATTCCGTTTCCGGAGGAGTGCGGCGGAGCTGGCATGGATACCTTAAGTTATGTGCAGTGCGTGGAAGAATTATCCAAAGTATGTGGCACTACTGGTGTCATCGTATCTGCACATACATCCCTTTGTGCGACACCAATCTATACCTATGGAACAGAAGAGCAGAAAGAAAAATATTTAAGACCCCTTGCAATGGGTGAAAAGCTGGGTGCATTTGCACTGACAGAACCAGGTGCAGGAACAGATGCCAGTGGACAGCGCACGGTGGCGGAGTTAGTAGACGATCACTGGGTACTGAATGGATCAAAAATCTTTATCACCAATGCCGGGGCAGCCGATATCTTCATTGTATTTGCCATGACAGATAAATCACAGGGAACAAAAGGCATTTCCGGATTTATCGTGGAAAAAGGCTTCCCGGGATTCTCCATCGGAAAACAGGAGGACAAGATGGGAATCCGCGCATCTTCTACCTGTGAACTGGTTTTTGAAAACTGTATCGTTCCAAAAGAAAATTTACTTGGAGAAGTAGGAAAAGGCTTCCGCCTTGCGATGTCAACTTTGGATGGCGGACGTGTAGGTATTGCGGCGCAGGCTCTCGGAATTGCAGAAGGTGCAATTGACGAGACAGTCAAATATGTCAGCGAGAGAATGCAGTTTGGCAGAAGAATTTCCCAGTTCCAGAACACACAGTTCGAGCTTGCGAAAATGAAAGCAAATACAGAGGCAGCAAAGCTTCTGGTATATCAGGCAGCATGCGCGAAAGACAATCATGAGAATTACAGCCATCTTGCAGCTATGGCAAAATTAGTAGCATCCCAGAATGCCAGCGATGTAACGAGAAGATGCCTCCAGTTATATGGTGGATATGGTTACACGAAGGATTATCCAATCGAAAGAATGATGCGTGATGCGAAAATTACTGAGATCTATGAAGGAACCAGCGAGGTTCAGATGATGGTTATCTCCGGCTGGATGGGTGTAAAATAAAAGACCATAAAATAATCTTCCATTTGACAAAAAGAAAGACGCTGCTGGCAGAATGATCGCCAGTGGCGTCTTTCGATTCCAGCAGAAACAACCATTTCCAAACCCACCACTCAGTGGTCCACGTATTGGGCGAGGGGGGATACTTAGGGACAATCAAGCAGCAAAGCTGCTTGCGAATCCTTGCACTGACAAAAAGGTATGATAATAATTTGACAGGAAATCGCAGTTTGAGGTATGATAGTGAAATACATTATGGTAGGAGGTGAAGGCTGTGAATGCGCAGAATATGAATAAAGAAATGAAAGCATCTGCCATTGCCTATGAATATCTAAAAGAACAAATTTTAAATGGAACACTGCAGATTGGCAGTAAGCTCCCGCCGGAACGTGATATTGCAACGCAGCTTAATATCAGCCGGAATCCAGTGCGCGAGGCACTTCGAACACTGGAGATGATGGGATTCATCGAGGCAATCCACGGCTCCGGCAACTACATCTGCTGCAATATTCAGGGGTATATGAAAGAAGCATTCTCCATGAAAATGGCACTGGAAGATACCAAGTATATGGATCTGTTTGAAACAAGAAGGGCATTGGAACTTAGTTCGCTACGTCCGGCGATGGAGAGGAAGACAGCGGAGGATGTGGAAGAACTGCGCAAGATTTTTCAACAGATGGAAGAGGCAGGCAGCATTGCAGAGAGTGCCAGATTAGATGTACGTTTTCATCAGATTCTGACACAAATGTCCCGGAATCCGGTGCTGATTGGCGAGACTGTTGTCATGAGTGAAATCACAGATCTGTTCATTCATAATATTCGTGCAGCGGTGCTGAGAGATAAACGCAGAGCAGCACTGCTTAGCAAGGCCCACAGAGATATCTTTGAGGCGATGGAGCAGGGGGATTTAGAAAAAGCTGTGGCTGCCATGAACCAGCATTTTGATACGATTGAAGAATATGTTGGAAAGACTGAGAAGGATTTCCGCAAGAACAGATAACTTTATGAGAAAGCAGCAAAGTGGACACTGGAAATCCGTTTGCCTCAAAATGGCTGCCTTCGGAAAATGTTCTGGACACAAAGAAAAATAGAAAATACCCGCCGGATGGGAAATGAATTCTGATATCATCGTCCCTAAGCAGATATGGCAAAGGACCAGAGCTGCTTAGGGACGATATATCATTCATCCTCATTCGATGGGTATTTTTTGGTGATATCAGATCAGAGTAATTGTCTTAAAAATCAATGTCTTCGCCATAATAGCAGGCTTTCAGCAGTTTTTCCATCTCATCCTGAGTAGGAATTCTTGGATTAGAACCGGTACATGCATCGCCGATAGCAAGTTCTGCAACTTTGGAAAGCTTATCCATAAACTCGGTCTCATCGATGATGCCGCCTTCATAATCCTTGATTGCATCCGGAATATTCAGAGAAGCATTCATCGCCTTGATTTCTTTTACAAGAGCATCCACGTAAGCCACGGTAGAATCCGCAGTCAGTCCCATGTGCTTCGCAATTGTTTCATAGCGTTTTGCAGCGGTCTCGTCCTTGGCGTTGAACTGGATCACTCTTGGAAGATACATTGCATTGGCGCAGCCATGTACGATGTGCCCGCCGGAATAAACTGCACCTGTCTTATGAGCCATAGAGTGAACGATACCAAGCAATGCATTAGAAAATGCCATACCTGCCAGACATTGTGCATCATGCATTCTGTCACGAGCATCCATATCTCCGTCATAAGACTGCTTCAGATCATCGTGGACCATCTTGATTGCGTGGAGTGCAAGTCCGTCAGTGTAATTACAATTCAGAGTAGAAACATATGCTTCGATAGCATGTGTCATCGCGTCCATACCTGTGTGGGCTGTCAGCTTCTGAGGCATCTTCTCTGCCAGATCAGGGTCAACAATGGCAACATCTGGTGTAATATTGAAGTCCGCCATCGGGTACTTGATTCCCTTTTCATAGTCTGTGATTACGGCAAATGCAGTAACCTCGGTAGCAGTTCCTGATGTAGAAGGAATTGCACAGAAATGAGCCTTCTGACGCAGCTCAGGGAAGTTGAAAGGTACGATTAAATCTTCAAATGTAACTTCTGGATATTCATAGAATGCCCACATTGCTTTTGCGGCATCAATCGGTGATCCGCCACCCATTGCAACAATCCAGTCCGGCTCGAATTCCTGCATTGCTTTGGCACCGCGCATAACGGTCTCAACACTTGGATCCGGTTCAACATTTTCAAAAAGAGACACTTCCATACCGGCTTCCTTCAAATTGTCGACTACCCTGTCCAGAAAACCAAAACGTCTCATAGAACCGCCGCCAACTACAACGATTGCTTTTTTACCTTTGAAATTCTTCAGTTCATCGATAGAGCCTTTGCCGTGATACAAGTCACGTGGTAATGTAAATCTTGCCATAATAGTACACTCCTTTTCTTTTCTTGTTATTTAATTAACAATGATATAGTTATGGTAGCATATATTATGCGGAGAGACAACCGTATTCGGGAAAAGTTAATTGTAAATTTATAATTATATACAAATAAAAAAAGAAGCACCGCAAGCGATGCTCCTTGAGTGGACCTGGCGGGAATCGAACCCGCGTCCAAAAACTCATCCCATGTACTTCTACTATCATAGTCAGTTATTTGACATTCCCTCTACCACACGGAAACTAACACCCTTGTGGTTTTAGTAGCTTCATCATACGCCCACTGGCTCAAAGCTTTGCCAATGTCGTTTCTCACAAAGTCGGCGCCAGATTCTTAATGTGTGAGTGCACTAAGGCTGACGAGCAGC
>JAQVCP010000075.1 GCA_028689735.1 Hespellia sp.
TCGATACAAAAGTGTGACCACTGTAGAGATGGGTACCTTATAGTCAAGCCAGCAAGGGGGAAAGACTATTTTCTGGGGTGTACAAATTATAAAAAGGATGGAACGGGATGTAATAATGTAATAAGTAAGAGTAAATTTTATGAGCTAATGGAATATGAGTCAGATCCTGTTGAAAATCAAAATGAAAGAAATGAGCAATATGCGCAGAAGAAAAGTATTGTGACTCAAGCAGATGGGGAAAAATCAAATCCACAGAAAGATATAGAAGATAATATTCTAATTGAAAAAGGTGATTTTACACCGGTTACTTATAAAGAAATAGATTTGAGTGAAATGGTTTATATCACATTAAACGCACTTCAGAATGTTAGCAATGTTCGTTATTATGGCGTTACCATGTTGAGAGATGTGCTTGTAGGTAATGCGACAAAAAGAATGTTGGATAATAAGTTGAATATGATCCCGGAGTTTGGACGAATGAATCATTTGTCGTGGGATGAAGTTCATGCGATTATTGAGTGGCTGATTAATAATAAATACATTTTGAAAACAAAGGGGCAGTACCCGGTATTACATTCGACATATAATGGTTTGCATTATGCAGAAAAAATGACAGTAGGCCAATTGAAACAACTAAAAAAATATTTGGAGCAGTACCTTACACTAAAAAGGAAAGTTGATATGAATTACACAATTGAATATTATAATGAGAATTCTAAGGAATACTATCAGGATACATTTGATGTGAATTTTCAAAAAATTCAAGAGAGTTTTCTGAATTACATTCCAGAATTTTCTTACATATTAGATTTTGGCTGTGGTTCAGGAAGAGACACAAAGTACTTTTTAGAACAAGGATTTCAAGTAGACGCTGTTGACGGATCAAAAAAACTTTGCGATATAGCAGAAGCGATGACAAGTATCAAAGTTAAAAATATGTTATTTCAAGAATTGGACGAGCAGGAAAAATATGATGGGATATGGGCCTGTGCGTCCATATTACATTTACCCAAGTTAGAACTTGTAGAAGTTTTGAAAAAGATAGTACGGGCGCTTAAGCAGGATGGAATTGTATATGCATCCTTTAAATATGGAGAATTTGAAGGTGAAAAGGACGGAAGATATTTTACATGTTTCACGGAGAAGACATTTGCACAGTTGCTGGAGAATATACCGGAACTTCATATAAAAGAACAATGGATTAGTGAAGATGTAAGAGAAAACAGGGGTGGAGAGCAGTGGCTGAATTTAATCCTAAGCAGATAGGATATCAACTGGTAATTGATGAAAAATATCATAATACACTTGATGTTGAAGGGTTTTCTAAAATGATGAATTCTCCTTCGTATTGTTATAAATTTTATTGGCTGGAGGCAATCGTTCAACTTATTTCCGAAGGGAAGGAACGGACTACTTATGATGAAATCATAAACGAGATGATAGCAAATGCCTGGTACTCTGTATTGGAGTTTCACATTCATTTGAGTGGTATCTGGGGCGAAGGACTGATTAAAGATAATTTGGAGAAGACAGTGAGAAACTTTATGAGTTAAGTGGTCTCTCTATTAGTGCTTCAAAAGTTGAAATTAAAAACCAGATTAAAAGATACGATAAGGAATTACATCAGCCTAAAATGGATTTAACAAAAAATGTGCCATATAAGGCATTATCTGGCTTTGCAAATAAAGTCGGAGAAAGCATAGACCTTAACAGTAGTTCGGGGAGAATGATGGCGTATTATAATCATTTAAACCAAGATGGCATTTTACTTCCGTATACATTTGGCAATGAGGCAGGGCTTGATAGAAAGATTTTTTTTCCAGTGCTTGGGCTACAATGATTCAAGATAATACTGTCGCAATATTAGGGTGGATTCAATATGAAAAAATAAAGTGGCTCCAGAATAACAATCCGGAGATTCCTGGACTGGTGTATAAACTGGCACCATTAGATGAGAAAATGAGAAAACTTACCCATGTCCGGAAATTGTGGGAAGGAATTATGGATATCAAACCTGTAATTGATGTGTTTAAGGATGAAGAAATTGAACGGGATTCATATGATGTGGATCATTTCATTCCGTGGTCTTTTGTAATGAATGATGAACTTTGGAACCTAATGCCGATGGATTCTTCTTTGAATTCATCGAAGAGCAATAAGCTTCCTGATTGGAAAAATTTTTTTATGCGGTTTGCGGATAATCAGTATATGATGTATGAATTGATTTATGAAAAGCCGGGAATACGGAAACTCTATGAAGGATGTTATCGTGATAATCTGCATTCCATATGGGCAAACACGGAGTTGTATCGTAAGGGAAATACCAAGGATGAGTTTTTTGGGATTTTAGAAAAGAATATGAGTCCGGTGTATGATTCGGCAAGGCGGCAGGGTTATGAGGTGTGGGATGTGTGAACAATGGAAAATAAAATGGTAGAGATGGGAGAAATGTTTTGATGAACAAAGATATATTAATGAAATACTTAGGCGATATCCAAACGAATTTCAAGGTTTAAATGAAATTGATAAATTAACTAAAATGTAACATTATGGTGTACCAACAAGACTTTTTGATCTGACAAGCAATGCACTTGTTGCGCTTTATTTTTCCTGTTTTGCAATTTATACATATGCAAATAAATTCTATGAATTTAAATTTGATCCGATTGAACATGATGACTCAAATATAAAAGTAAGGCAGCCAGATGAATAGTAGCCCGGTTGAGTTCTTTGCTGTTGTGTTTAAGCGGTTGAGGAATATTAAAATAAAGGATAGGTTAAATAAGATAAAGAGTTTTGTGTTTTTTGACAGAAAATGATGGAGCTGTCGTACTAGCTGTGTAAAATCAGTAGTATGTAGCTCCGTTTACAGACTTTGTTTTTATGATTGGAAAAAGAAAAAATGTTAAAGAGAATGAAGACAAAATATTATTTGCGGAAACTAAAGAGAAAAAAGATTGACTTACAGTCTGTAGCAATAAAATTGTCAATGCCAAAAGAAAAAGTAAAAGAGGAGTATAATAGATATACTAATCCTTTCAAACCAGTAAAAATAGAATTGTTTTTCTCGATCTTTGCATTGGTCATCTCAATGCTTACAACATTTGTTGCATTAGAAACTCTAAATGAGATGAAAAGGGAAAGAGAAATAGCATATAAGCCTGACCTCAGAGTATATGAAAATGACATCTCTTTGTATTGGAGTGAGTCGGGAAAACAAATTAGACGAGAGGACAGTTATACTCGACAATATCAAACAGATGAAAAAAATATATTATATGCGGTTTATCTTAATATAGATAATATTGGAAATGGAAATGCCAAAGATATAAAATATGATTGGCGATATGAAGAAAACATAGAGGAATTTAATTCGTTTTTAGAAGATACTGATGTAAAAGCATCTTTGGTTGAATCAGATAATCTTATTAATATAGAACACAAAGGCGGTTGGATCTCATCTTACTTAAGAAGTGACGAAAATGATATGGAAAGCTATATTTCGCAGGATATGCAAAAAAGAGTGATGATACCATCGGCATATTTGGAATTATTAACTAGCTATTGCTATGAGAAAATATCTCCTTCATCAGAAATAGAATATAATGAACCATTGACTGTGCAGGATTTTCCTACTATTCAGCTGTATGTTTCTTACAAAGATATACAAGGAAAAACGATGCGCAAAAAAGTGAAAATTGGATTTGAGTCTATAGTGTATGAGAAGGATACAAATGGGAAGGGGAATTGCAGTCTACGAGTTAGAAACTTAAGCGAAGAAGAGCTTCCAACATAATTGAAAAAGTAAAAAAAAGATATAATTGGGGACGGGTAGTTTCAATATTAAATGTAGTAGATACAAATTATATAAAATATATCCAGTTACACATTTGAATATGGGCGTCTAATACTTTACAAATAAGAGCGAGATTTATTAACAAATTGTGTTGAACGTCAAAATCATTTAGATGAAGAACAGCGGAAAAAATAAACTTTTTATTCAGGAACTCCAGTCTCAGTCAGATAGTTTTAAAGGATTTGTGAATGATTTCTTTATGGAGAGTGCGGAATATAGCATGCCCCTATAACATGTTTATGGGACTGGAGCTTGAATAGAAGTATTGCCTAAAAAAGCTAAAAAAACCGAGCATACTCCAATTCCCCTCTTGACATTTCATCTCAAAGTGGTATAACAGTAACTAAGCAAATTAATATCGATTACTCGAAATTCGATGAAGAGAACACATTTGATCATGTACGTGATTTCAGAGAGTCTGCGGTTGGTGCAAGCAGATACGCGGCAAGATTGGATATCATCTCTAAGAAGCAGACTGAAAGTTATTTAGTAGGTTGTGCCGGGATCCCCCGTTATAGGGAAGCGTATGATGGTACGTAATGAGAGCTATAGCTATTCTATAGAATCAAAGGGTGGTAACGCGGATTTTATTCGTCCCTTGCAGGCAGAGATGTCGGCAGGGGATTTTTTTATGTAATTAGGAAAGTTCCGATAGACCTTCTACGGACGGGAATTCCGACGTCTTAAGATATAGAGTCGATTTATTCGAGAGAGCATATTTGCTAAGATTGTGTCAAGAAAGAGGAGAATTTTAAAATGAAGTCATTACAAAAAGTCAGTAAATTTTTATCGAATCAAACATCAGCTGTGGTAATTGCCGTTGCGATTATTACTTTTTTTGTGCCATCGCTTATGGGATGGGTCAATCACATGATGTTTCTGGACATGGTTGGAAATAAGTTCACCAGCCAGTCTATTATTATCGGTGTGATTATGTTTAGTATGGGGTTGACTCTGACCACACAGGATTTTAAGATTCTGGCACAGAGACCACTGGACATTTGCATTGGTGCAGCCGCGCAATATCTGGTTATGCCATTTCTTGCGTTTTCATTGACGAAACTTTTGCATCTGCCGGATGCGATTGCTCTTGGATTGATTCTGGTCGGATGTTGTCCGGGCGGGGTATCATCCAATATTATGTCTTACTTATGTGGTGGTGATGTTGCATTTTCAGTGGGCATGACAACAGTATCAACAATGCTGTCTCCAATCATGACTCCGCTGATGGTGTCACTGCTGGCCGGGGGAACACATATTAAACTGAGTGCATTACCTATGTTTGTTTCAATTATTGAAACAGTTATATTACCAATTGCATTGGGATTTGTATTGAATTACTTATTTGGAAAATCAAAAACATTTTCCGAGCTTCAGAACTTGATGCCTGGTGTTGCGGTGCTGGGACTTGCATGTGTTGTCGGCGGAGTTATTTCCTCTCAGGGGGCAAACTTCTTTGCTTCCGGTGTTGTCATTTTTGTGGCAGTTCTTTTGCATAACAGCTTGGGTTATCTGCTGGGATATGGAGTGGGTGTTTTAACCGGAATGAATGTGGCAAAGAGAAGAACTATTTCTATCGAAGTCGGAATGCAGAATGCTGGATTAGCTACGAATCTTGCCACCACGACTGCACAATTTGCAAATACACCGGAATCGGCAGTTATCTGTGCAGTTTCCTGTGTATGGCATTCGATTTCTGGAACGTTGCTTGCTGGGGTATTTGCCAGATTTGATCAAAAAGGTGTAGAAAAAGAGAGAGAAGAGAAAATTTTTGGATGATTATGGCTGAAGTCATCATTCATGATTTGTGAAACGAATTATGAGATTTACAGGTTCAGAAGCAGAGGAACGAAAGATGCTGAAAGAAAGGAAGAAAAACTAATGGCAGGATATCTAATTTCAGAAACAACAAAAGAAGAACGAAAGAAAATCGTGGAGGAGTCTATCGGTAACATATCCGCAACCTGTGACGGTTGTATGGCTGGGCTTGCCGAGATGTATCAGGATTATATAGATGGAAAAATGGAAATTCGTGAGATCAACATGAAGTTCAATGCGAGATATGAGCATGGAATGGATCAGCCGGAGAGACCTGGCTGTGGTTTGAAGTAAGGATGAATATGATTAAGGCCATAATGTAGAAAAGGACTGCCGGTTGGCAGCCTTTTTCCATTGAATATCATGTGATGTTCGTAAAGCTTGCTGGATGTCGGTTCCAGAAAAATGGTCTACTGAATCCATTTGCCGTATGCGTAAGCTGTAGTGCCTTTGAAGTTAACCTTGTACCATTGACCCTCCAGAGCGATGGCATCTACAGAATCCCCTTTCTGATAATAGCCGATAACCTCTCCGGACATGCTTGGAGCGGTTCGTACATTCAAGGAGCCAGTTGCAGTCAGCGTATTCGCTACATTATGAGCAGCATCTTCATCCGCATATTTTCCGTCTAGTCCGAAACGGAGATAGGAGCCATAGGAATAGCCGGTGACGCCGTTGGCACGAACCTGGAACCAGCCATCCTTTTTGCCGATAACTTCGATACCCTGATTCTCATTCAGCACAGTGAGAATTGCACCGGAATTAGCAGCTTTGTCACGTACATTCAGTTCACAGACTGCGTACATGGTAGTTTGCTTTCCGCCACTTCTTTTCTGATTGCTTTCAAAGTCAAGATATTTGTAGTATACGTATCCTTCTTTGTTCTCATAGTTGATTGTGTACCAGCCGGATTCGTCCATGTCAAAAACAGGTACGGAAGTCCCAGCCGGAATCTCACAGATGATATTGTTGCCCATGGAAGGGGTGGACCGGAAATTCAAAGCATCGGTGGTTGTCATCGTAGTAGAATCGGTTGCAGCGAAAACTGTAGCGAAGGAAGCAATGGACAAAAGTGCTACCGAAGCCAGAGCGCCAAGGAATAATTTGATAGTTTTCTTTCTCATAAAATCTCCTCCTTTCTGAGTCGCTTCTTCTACTTATAGTTTAAGCTATAAGTACCGGAAGTACAAGCAAAAGAAAGAAGGATTTTCAGAATTGAGGGGCATTTCCGAGTATAATTTATTCTATACCTTATTACTTGCGGATTGGCTATGGGTCAGAGAAAAATACAGTTGTTTTGGTTATGAGAACTCATGAAATTTGAGATGATTTACACATTGGAGAAATTAAGATGAAGACAGTAAAGGTTGTTGCAGCAATTATAAGAGGAAAAGGGAAAAATGCCGGGAAGATATTTGCGACCCAGCGGGGATATGGAGAATTCAAGGATGGGTGGGAGTTTCCGGGTGGAAAGGTTGAGGCAGGCGAGAAGCCGCAGGATGCTTTGAAACGGGAAATCAGGGAGGAATTGGATACAGAGATTGTAGTCGGCGAGTTAGTTGATACGGTGGAGTATGATTATCCTACATTTCACCTGAGTATGCAGTGCTATTGGAGTGAGGTGATAAATGGACGCCTGACACTGTTGGAGCATGAGGCGGCCAGGTGGCTTGGAAAACACGATCTGGATAGCGTGGCGTGGCTGCCGGCGGATTTGGATTTGATTGTGAAGCTGAAAAAAATGTTGTGAAGAACAAGATGGTTTTTTTCTGAAAATATTGCGAACATAGTTTGATTGTGCTAAATTAGATTGTATAACTATGCAAAGAAAAAGAGCCTGTCGGATTAAGAGGCTCTTTCTGAAACCTTAATGATGAAAAAGGAGAAATTTATCGTGGCAGATCAATATGATGCATTGAAATTAGAAAATCAACTATGTTTTCCACTCTACGCCTGTTCAAAGGAGGTTGTGCGTAAGTACAAGCCGTATCTCGATGAAATTGAACTGACCTACACTCAGTATATTACGATGATGGTGATGTGGGAAAAGCAGGAGATGAATGTGAAGGAGCTGGGGGCCTGTCTCTTTTTGGACTCAGGAACTCTGACTCCGCTGTTAAAAAAACTGGAAGTGAAAGGATATATCACAAGGGAGCGCTCAAAGGAAGATGAGAGGAATCTCATCGTTAAAGTGACTGAAAGCGGGATGGAGCTGAGAGAGCGTGCAATTGGAATCCCAGCAAAGATTGGTGGCTGTGTGAATCTTTCAAAGGAGGAGGCTGCAACATTTTACCAACTGCTTTACAAGGTGCTTGGCGAGATGAATCCTACCAGATAGGATGACCAGTATTTACTTTTTTATCATTGACGCCAGAACTTCTAAAACCTGGTTCTCACCAAATAAGTGCCGATTCTCAGTGTAAGCATAATAGCAGCCAAGAATCTGGAAGGTCAGTTGAATATTAAAAGAGGCATCTTCCTCTAATTCTGGCTTGAGACCAAAGATATGCCGCTTGATGCCAAGTTCTATATTATAGGGGAGTACATTTGCACGGGAGCCGGAAAAAATAATCTCAATCAGGTGCTGTTGGGAATGGAAGGCAATCATCAGTTCATTTAGGAACTGAGCAGTGTCGGTCAGAGCAGACTCCGGGTGGGGGAGACCGTCCAGAATGTTCTGAATTACCTTTTTTTCCAAATAATCGGATAAATCGTAAATGTCCTTATAATGAAGGTAGAAAGTCGCTTTGCTGATTTCGGCTAATTCAGCCAGTTCTTTTACCGTAATGCGCTCCAGTGATTTGCGTGATCGCAACTGGAGAAATGCGTTGGTGATACTTCTCGTTGTCTTTTTTTCTCTTAAATCCATAATTTTCCCATCCGTTTATAGAGAATATTTTTTATGAAGAATATTTTCTACGCAAAAATAATAATAGTCGATTTTGAAGAAATGTCTATTAATTGACACTTAACAAAAAAAGCAGATTTTTTTCTTACAGAAATCTTGGTAAACTTATTATAGAAAAATAATAGACAACAGTCAATTAGAGGGAGGACTTTTTTATGGATATGTATGGATTTTATACAGGTCAATGTTTTGATGCTTATGAATTTCTGGGCGCGCATGCGCATAACGGCGGTGTGACATTTCGCACCTTTGCGCCGGATGCATCAGGGATTTGTCTGATGTATGGCAAGGATTACAAAGAAGTTCCGATGAATCGTGCTTATGATGGAAATTTTTATGAAGTGACCGTGGCGGATGCAAAAGAGATGACTGAGTACGAGTACCGGATCTATAAGAAGGACGGAAGCTATACGGACCACTGTGATCCTTACGGGTTTGGAATGGAGCTCAGACCGGACCACCGTTCTATTGTGCGCTCGTTGTCAGAACATTCTTTCGGGGATACAAAATGGATGAAGCAGAGGACAAACTTTTCGGAAAAACCGTTGAATATCTATGAACTTCACATGGGTTCATGGCATACGAAAAAAGGTGAGGACAAGAACTGGTATCGCTATGATGAGATTGCGGAGCCATTGATTGCACATTTGCTGGAGAGCGGTTATAATTTTGTGGAATTTATGCCACTCAGTGAGCACCCCTGTGACGAGAGCTGGGGGTACCAGAATACAGGATTTTTCGCACCTTCAAGCCGTTATGGAACCGGAGCGCAGTTGATGAAGCTTATTGATCAGCTGCATCAGGCAGGCATCGGAGCAATTTTGGATTATGTGCCGGTACATTTTGCCGTGGACGATTACGGTTTGACCAAATATGACGGAAGTTTTTTGTATGAATATCCAAGCAACGATGTGGGAGTCAGCGAGTGGGGAAGCTGCAATTTTATGCATTCCCGCGGGGAAGTGCGAAGTTTCCTGCAATCCTGTGCCAATTACTGGTTGAAGGAATATCATTTTGATGGTCTGCGTATGGATGCTATCAGCCGTATTATTTACTGGAATGGTGACGAGAACCGCGGTGTTAATGGAAATGGAGTGGAGTTTCTTAAATTTATGAACAATGGATTGAAGCAGATTAATCCGAACTGTCTTTTGATGGCAGAGGATTCCACCAGTTATCCGAATGTGACAAGGCCGACAGATCAGGGAGGACTGGGTTTTGATTACAAGTGGGATATGGGCTGGATGCACGACACACTGGAGTATTTCCAGATGGACCCGCAGTATCGGACAGAGAATTATCACAAATTAACATTTTCTATGATGTATTACTGGAATGAGCGGTATCTGCTTCCGTTCTCCCATGATGAAGTGGTGCATGGGAAGGCTACGATTCTCCAGAAAATGAATGGGGCGTACGAAGAAAAATTCCCACAGGGGCGGGCACTCTATCTGTATATGATGATTCATCCGGGCAAGAAGCTGAATTTTATGGGAAATGAAATCGGACAGCTCAGAGAGTGGGACGAGAAACGGCAGCAGGACTGGGAAATCCTGGAGTATCCACTTCATGATTCGTTCTATCATTATATGTCGGAACTGAATCAGATTTATGAAAAGAATCCGTCACTTTCTGAGTGGGACTATAGAGAAGAAGGCTTTCAGTGGCTGGACTGTCATCAGGAAGAACGATGCATTTATGCCATTGAGCGGAGAGGCAAGAATGGACGGGTGTTGGCAGTATTCAATTTCAGTAACGAGGTGCAGGAAGAATACAGTGTGGCGATTCCGGGAGCGAAGGCAAAGGATGTAAAATTACTTCTTAACAGTGACTGGCAGAGATTCAGCGGCAGCACGGAGGAAGGAAAAGATGAGTACGCGGCAGAGGACGAGACTCTTACAGTTACGCTGGCTCCATTTTCAGGGATGCTGTTCTCTGCGTGATACTGGGATTGAGTAAAGTTCTGTGAGGATAAAGGAGAACACAATGGTAAAGAATATAGTATTTGATATGGGACGTGTCTTGATTGAATATGATCCCATGAAAGTTTGTGAAAAATTTGTAGATGAGAAGAATAGAGAAGAAATCTGTACTGCTTTATTCCAGGCACCGGAATGGATTGAACTTGACCGTGGCTCTATGACAGAAGCAGAAGCGATGGTGATCGTAAAAGACCGTCTTCCCCTGCAGAGTCAAAAAGATGCTGCACAGGCCTGTATGGATCATTGGGATCAATATAATATCTGGCCAAAAGAAGGAATGAGGGAAGTGGTAGAAAAAGTAAAAGAACAGGGATTTCACATTTATCTCCTGTCGAACGCATCACTCCGACTCAGAGGTTTCCAGCAGATGATTCCGGGAATTGACCTGTTTGATGGGATTATGGTATCGGCAGAAGAAAAATGCATTAAGCCGGAGCCGGAAATTTATCATCATCTTTTTGAAAAGTTTGATCTGGTTCCGGAGGAGTGCTTTTTCATTGATGATGTTCAGGCAAATATCGATGGGGCGAAAGCCTGCGGCATGGATGGATACTGCTTTGCGGATGGTGACGTGGAGCGATTGAAGCACGTGTTGGAACAACTGGTGGATTGATGGATGTGCGGGATATCTGCTGGCTACATTTGATCATCGTAAATAAACAGTGTCTGTGTCCTTAACGGTCCAGATATTTCAAAGCTGTGAGTCTGTTCACCACGACGTATCATTCCTTGATGTTCGTAAAATGGATAGTTACAGGTTGTGTCAGTGAATAGAAAGAAGTTATGGATATTCTCACTCTTCATATAGTTTTGTAAAGATTGAAAAAGTTTCTTTCCTAGTCCCATCCCTCGAAATTTGGAATCGATCGCAAAAAATGTGACCTCACCCTGATATGAGATGGGACTGTTTTTTTGTAAATTTTTATCAATGTCTTCAACGCAGGAGAAAATTTTGGAAATCCGGCGTCCTTCCTTTGAAAAGAAAAGCATAGCAGCCGATTTTATCAGCTTAAGACGAAATCGGAGTGGACATTTATGGGTACGATTGTTCTTCCCCATAATGATGCCAACCGGAATACCATCAGCTACAGCAACTTGCGTAAAGGTCTGGTCAGTCAGGCAGCAATCCAAATAGGTGCATGACAGTTTCTTGGCTGTTTTTGGAGAACAAAGCTGATCATACTGCCATGTTTTACGTATGATTTCCGAAAGGGCAAAGTGGTCGGATTCTTTATATTCTCTGAAAATAATTGTTTCGTTGATTTTTGTTTCATTCATTTTATGTTTCCTTCTTTCCAATACGATATGTCTTTAATCGTCAAAGTATTTTACGTTGCATTATTTTTAGTGTTGTTGGAGAACAGCTTGTGATTCCTGATGGTAAAAGATATAATAAACCGTACAGTAACAGCATGGTCAAGAGGAGAATTTGAAAATGTCAAAAGAAAAAAATAAATTGTTTACAATCGGACAGTTTGCAGATATGCAAAGAATCAACAAAAAAACGCTCATGTGGTATGATGAAGTCGGTCTGTTTAAACCGGCAGTTGTAAATGAAGAGAATGGATACAGATATTACAATTATTACCAAAGCATAGAGTTGGAAGAAATTCTGCTGTTGCGTGAGATGAAGGTATCGATCAGTGATATTCAGAATTTCATGAGGTGCCGTTCAGCGGAGAGCATGGAAAGTCTGTTGAGAGGGAAGATTGCAGAGTTGGATGAAAATATCAGGAGCTTAAAAGCCGTTCGATCAAGGCTTACCAGACGCCATTCTGATATGGAAGCATTGTTAAATCTCGATTTATCTCAAATCAGTGTGATAGAGAAAGAACCACAATATTTAGCTACCGTGCAAACATCACCGGAGCAATCATTAGAAGACGATATTGAAGCAGTGATTCATGAAACAGAAAAATATAATCTTCCCAGTATGTATCAGGTTTCTTATGGTTCTATGCTCTCCGTGGAAAATCTGTACGCAGGAAGATTTGACCATTATACGCTTTTGTTTATTCAAATGCCAAATCTACAAAATAAAAAGGGACTGCACAAGCAGCCAGGTGGAACATATTTGCAGGCATTTAGTAAAGGGAGTTGGGACATGCTGCCGTCAAGATATCAGGATATTTTGCGGTATGCTGAGCAAAATCAGCTGCGTCTGACAGGATATGCCTATGAAGTCGGAATGAATGAAATGGTAATTGACACCATGGATGACTATATTACCAGAATAGAAATCCCAGTCTTCCAGGAAAACTAAATATACAAATCCCATTATATTTTTATGTTAAATCAGGTAACGAATCAAGCAGTAATATGGAAAATGATAGCCGGAGTCATGCATGGGCAATCGTGTAGAGAATATGAGAGTGGTTGTGCCCGTGCACAAATCACTTTGGGCTCCCACCCATTGTATAAAAACGATAAAATTGTATAATAAGGTCATAAGTTCAATAGCTTATGACGAAGGCGTCAGTATTTCCGTACAACGGAGATACGGGCGTTTTTTTATCGGAAGAATAAATTCGATAAATTATGCCGTAGCACAACATGAAAAAATAATAAAGCATTTGCGAATGATTCGCAGGAAAGAAGGTTTTTATGAGTGAGTTGACAGGAACAGAAATTGCACAGATGCACAAGGATTATGTAATGCAGTCATGGTCAAAGTCAGGTGTGGACGCATTACCCGTTGAGAAAGCAAAAGGGATTTATTTCTGGGATTATGATGGTAAGAAATATGCAGATATGGCTTCTTTACTTGTATGCTCTAACTTAGGACATGAGCTTCCAGAAATCGTTGAAGCAATCAAGGAGCAGGCAGATAAGATGTGCTTCATGGCACCAGCCTACGCTTCAGAGCCTAAATCCGTGTTGGCTAAGAAGCTTGTGGAAGCCGCAGGTGCAGATACCTATAGAAGAGTATTCTTTACAAATGGTGGCGCTGAATCTAATGAAAATGCAATTAAAATGGCACGTATGGTAACAGGAAGAACAAAGATTTTCTCATGCTACAGAAGCTACCATGGTGCAACACTTGCTGCATCTAATGCATCTGGTGACTGGAGAAGATTCGCAGCTGAAATCGGTGGTGCCAACGGATTTGTAAAGTTCATGAATCCTCAGATGTACAGAGATGGATTTACATATGGTGTAGACGACGAAGCTGTTACCAGGAAAGCACTTGCTGATTTAGACCTGCAGTTAAGATATGAAGGACCTCAGAATGTAGCCGCAATTCTTATGGAATCCATTGTCGGTGCCAACGGTGTAATCCTCCCTCCGAAGGGATATATGGAAGGTGTCAGAGCACTTTGCGATAAGTATGGCATCTTAATGATTATGGATGAGGTTATGGCTGGTTTCTTCAGAACTGGTAAATGGTTCGCTTGGCAGAATTTCGATTTCAAGCCTGATATGATTACCTTTGCAAAGGGCGTTACTTGTGGGTATGTACAGCTCGGCGGTGTCATCGTCAACGAGCGTGTTGCAAAGTATTTTGAGGAAAATGTATTACAGTGCGGTCTTACTTACTCTGGTCATACACTTGCCTGCGCAGCTGGTGTTGCAGCAATGAACTACTATGAGTCAGCTCATATTGAAGAGCATGTAGCAGAGATGAGCGTAATCGTTCGCAAATTTATGGAGGAGATGCTTGCTAAGCACAAATGTGTAGGTGAAATCAGACTGATTGGTCTCTTCGGTGCATTAGAAATGGTTAAGAATAAAGAGACAAGAGAGCCACTTCAGGAGTATGGTGTTCCGGGAACAGCAATGCCTTGGATCTTTGCAGAATTAAAGAAGAGAGGCTATGCAACATTTGGTCGTGAGAACTTCATTGAAATCTGCCCACCACTGATTATCACAAAGGAAGAGTTAGAGGAGTATCTTCCTATATTAGATGAAGTATTGACATTGGCAGATGAGAAATTCTGTCACTAAGGAGGATTATATGAATTGGGATTATTTACAGCCTGTCAAGATTCGTTTTGGCAAAGGCAGAGTTTCTGAAGTGAAAACAATCGCTGCAGAATTAAAGATAGCAAATGGACTTCTGGTGGCAGATCCATTTTTCTTCACAAATGGACTTGCCGAGAAGATTGTTAAGGAAAGTGAGGGAGCGATTGTGGCATCCTTTGGAGAGCTATCTCCAAATCCAGATGTTACAGAGGTGGACGCCTGCGCAAAGATTATCAGAGAGAAAAAAATAGGATTTGTCGTAGCACTAGGCGGGGGCAGTTCTATGGACTGTGCCAAGGCTGCAGCCAGTATTGCATTAACAGAGGATTCAATCAGAAAGTATCATGGAACAGGTGTGGCGATGCCACAGGAGCATCTTCCGTTGATTGCTGTACCTACTACAGCAGGAACTGGAAGCGAGGTGACTTGTGTATCCGTACTTACAGATCATGCCAATGGAAAGAAATCACCAATCGTTTCTGATGGATTCTTCCCAAGCTATGCAATCATTGATCCGGAGCTTACGTATACGATGCCTCCGAAGGTAACAGCTGGAACAGGCATTGACGTGTTAAGCCATGCATTAGAGGGCTTCTGGAGTAAAGGACATCAGCCAATCTGTGATGCCTGTGCATTACATGCGGCAAAGCTTGTATTTGAAAATCTGTATGCAGCTTATGAGAATCCGACAGATGAGACAGCACGAGAGAAAATGTGTGAAGCATCGTTAATTGCAGGTTTAGCATTTACACTGCCTAAAACCACTTCTTCTCATGCGTGTTCGTTTCCTTTGACAAATCTTCATCACATTCCACATGGTGAAGCCTGTGGTATGACATTGGATTATTTTGCAAGAATCAATGCAAAAGGAGAAGATGGTGCAAGAATTGATGAATTTGCAAGAAACTTAGGCTTCAAGGATACAGAGGATATGGCAGATGCCATTCATGCGCTGAAAGAAAAAATGGGATTGAGAAATGACCTAAAGGATTTAGACTTGACGGAGGGGCAGATTGGTGAGCTGGTAAGAATCAGCAGGCATCCGAATCTTTACAACAATCCAGTGGAAATTACAGATGAGATGTTAAGTGAGATGTATCATAAGTTTGCTTAAAAATGTGCAGCAGACAAAGAGGTTTGTAGTCCAGATGATTTTTTGAAAGGAATCTATGGAAGATAAACTTTGTCTGCTGTTTTTGTTACCCCTTGTGTTGAATCAGAAAGTTGGTGGGAAGTATGTATAGTGTAGTGATAGCATTTGGATTAATGTGTACAATATGCGTAGAATGACTGCGCAGGATTGGAGTATAATATGATGAAGATGATTTATGCAATTGTTAGACCAGAAAAGGTATATGAAGTGAATAAGGCACTGGTGGATGCAGGCTACGGTGCGTCTACCAAATGGAGCGTTGCTGGGCGCGGAAAGCAGCACGGTATTCAGGTAGGAGAAATCGTTTATGATGAGATGACAAAAAATATGCTGTTGGTTGCCTGTGAAGAAGAGGAAAAGTATAATGGTCTCATAAATTAAGACACTTTTTCGGACAGTTTTTAATGAATCTGATATACTTAAACCAGTATGAAAGAAAGGATTCATTACTATGTCCAAACAAAGAAGAAACTTTAGTGCAAAAT
>JAQVCP010000156.1 GCA_028689735.1 Hespellia sp.
GCGACCTTAAAGTACGAGCCTGATTTCGACGGATGCACGCCCACATGAATACTTCCATTGGACGGGTAATCCGCCGACATTTTCAGAGTCACCTCTCCGCAATCCAGCCTTGTCTGAATATCACTGCTAATAAACAGATTCAAATAGACAGTATCTGCGCTCTGTGCAAAAATGTAATTTCCCATAGATGCCAGTGTTCTTGCAATGTTCGGAGGACAGCACGCTACACCAAACCAGAGCTGTCTCGTTGTCTTGACATGACGCATTGTCGGATTGTGCTCTGCAATTTCCGGAATGACTTCTAACGGGTTCACATAAAAGAAATGCTTCCCATCCATCGCAATCCCTGACAGAAGCGTATTATAAAGTGCCTTCTCTACAATATCCATATACTTTCCATCCTTCGTATTCTGGAACATTCTGTTTGAGAACATGGCAAGTCCTACTGTCGCACAGGACTCCGAATAATTTGTGTTGTTCGGAAGATCATAATCTGTAGTGAATCGTTCACCATAAGCTGCTGAGCCGATGCTTCCTGTAATGTACATTCTTTTTTCCACAATATTATTCCAAAGCTCCCCGCACTGCGCAAGGAGTTCTTCATCCTGATACTCATAGGCCAGATCTGCCATCGCACTGTAGAGATAAACTGCACGGACAGCATGTCCTTCTGCCGTCTTTTGTTCCCGCATCGGCAAATGAGACTGGTTATAATCCAGATCAAAATCCGCGAATTCCGGGAAAAGATACTTCCCATCTCGGATGCATTCCTCATTCAAAAAGTAACAGGGCTTTGCCCCTCTTTCTTTCACAAAGAAATCCGCCAGCTCAAGATAACTCTTTTCCCCAGTCACCCGGTATAGTTTGACCAGAGCCAGCTCAATCTCCGGATGTCCCGGGTATCCTTTGATCTTTCCTTCTTCCCTTCCAAAGGTACTGCACATATAGTCCGCAAATCGACTGACTACATCCAGAAACTTCTTTTTTCCTGTTGCCTCATAATATGCCACCGCTGCTTCAATCATATGCCCTGCCGTATAGAGTTCATGGCCTTCAAAAAGATCTGACCACCGTTTCTCTCCCGTAATCGTGTAGTAAGTATTCAGATATCCATCCTCACACTGTGCATTTGCAATGAGGTCAATTGCTTCATCAGCCAGCTTCTCCAACTCCGGATTTCTCTTTTTTCCAACTGAATATGCTGCAGCCTCCAGCCATTTTGCCACATCTGTATCCTGGAACACCATCCCCTGGTGCTCTCCTTCCAGCTCACCGCCTGCGACCCGGAAGTTTCTGATGGAATAGCTTTTTTCAGCCCCCTCCACCTGATCATTAATTAATTCCCACTGGAATGGCAGAATCACATCATCTACCAAATTGATATATTTATTCCAAAATGAATCATTAATATGAATCTTATCTAATGTAATATTAGTAAGTCTGTTTTTTTCCATATTATGTCCTCTCTCTTTAATAACGTATTCAAAGATACTTCAACACTCCTAGATAAAGCAGGCACTGGCAATCCACCCGCAGCCTGCCTGCGAACGTGTGGAAACTTTGCCGCCTTTCAGCAGGGAGTTTATCTCTTTGCAATTGATCTGCCTTCGATAATTTCACATGGAAGAGTGATATTGATGTCTTCACTTAACCGGTCATTCATTTTATTCAGAAGCAGCTTCATGGACTCATATCCCATTTCCTGCAACGGTCTGCTCACCGTCGTAATCCTCGGTGTCGCATAGTGAATAATATCCGCATTATCAAAGCCGGATATGGATACATCTTCCGGAACCCGAAGTCCAAGCTCTGCCGCCGCATCTCTCGCCCCCACTGCCATCTCATCATTCATGGCAATAATCGCGCTGGGATAGTCCTGCTTGTCAAGCAGCATTTTTGCAGCCTGCTTTCCCTGCTTATATTTCCAGTCTCCACAGACAATATTTTCCTTTTTCAACGAAATACCGGCCTCTTCCAAGGCCCACTCAATTCCCTGCATCCGGAGCTTTGTTGGCTCGGATGCCTCAGCACCACGGATGACGCCAAATTCCTTATGTCCATTTTCCAGAAATTTTCTGGTAATCAAATATTCCGGCGTCTTATTGCTGTATCTTACGGAAGAGCCCTCCCCTTCCGTGTAGCAATAACAGTACACTACCGGTTTTTCAATATTATGTAAAATATCATGGATGGCACGGTCGTGCATTCCCACATAGATGATTCCATCAACCTGCATCCCCATCAGCACGTCAACTGCCTTATCAATATCCTTTTGAAACTTTGAAATATGTTCAAACTGGGATTCAATTTTGCTGAGCAGTCTGAGGTTGCTCAGTATTGTATGATACCCCTTCTTTTCTGCCAGCTCATTGATTCCATCAATTACAAATGCAGTATGCCATACTGTCACATCTTCCACCAGTACCCCCACAAGAAATGATTTATTCTTTCTAAGGCTCTTGGCAAGAATATTGGAGCGGTAACCGGTCTCTTTGATAATCTTCTCCACTCGTTCCTTCGTCTCAATACTCACCTTTGCACTGTCATTCAGCACATAGGATACCGTTGCAACGGATACCCCTGCCTGTACAGCGATTTCTTTTAATGTCATATGGCACACCCTCTCGTTTCTTTTATATTTACCCCTTTAGTCCTGATGTCTTGATGCCGCCGGTCAGATATTTTGAGCCGCACAGATAAAGCACCATCGGTGGAATAATCATAATAGCAGCTGCTGCCATGATAGATGTCCAGTTGATTACAAATGCATTTCCCGATGTGTACATATAGCTTGTCATCAATGCGATTGTTAAGGTTCTCCATCTGTCACTGTTGATATAAAATACAGGCTGAGTCAGCTCATTCCACCAATATACACAGGATAGGATTGCGATTGTTGCATAGGTTGGCTTTGATATCGGTACAATGACCTTGAAAAATGTCTGCATCTTATTACAGCCGTCAATTGTTGCTGATTCATCCAGTTCTTTCGGAATCGATCTGAAATATTGTCTGAACAGGAACACATTATATGGGTAGGCAAAGAATGCCGGAACAATCATTGGCAACAGAGAATCAAGCCAGCCAATTTTACCAAACATGATGTATTGTGGAATAATCAGTGCAATATTCGGAATCATCATCGTTGCAACAATGAGTGAGAATATCAGGTTCTTTCCCTTGAACTCCATTCTGGCCAGTGGATATGCAACCAGTGATGAGGACAGGAGTGTTCCGATTGTCGTTCCCACCATCAACAGCACCGTATTTCTCGTATACAAAAATATGTTGGAATTTTTAAATATATAAGTAAAATTTTCCATTGTGAAATCTTTTGGAATAATATTACTGGAAGTCGTAAATTCTGTCAGTGTCTTAAATCCACCCGAAAAAATCCAGATGATTGGAAGAAACATAACGGCTGCGACAAGAA
>JAQVCP010000157.1 GCA_028689735.1 Hespellia sp.
AAAAAATCAAAGAAAGAGAGGAATTTCACATGAAAGAATTGTGGAACACGATTCAATTTATTTTTGCAGGCATCGGAGGATGGCTGGGTTATTTCCTTGGCGGATGTGACGGCTTGCTTTATGCACTGCTTGCCTTTGTGGTCTTTGACTACATTACGGGAGTGATGTGCGCCATCTCCGACAAAAGCCTGTCCAGCGAGGTTGGTTTCTGTGGTATCTACCGGAAGGTCATCATTTTTATTCTGGTGGGCATCGCAAACATCCTGGATGTACAGGTCATCGGGACCGGCAGCGTGCTTCGCACAGCAATCATCTTTTTCTACATCTCCAATGAGGGTGTATCCCTTTTGGAAAACGCAGGACACCTGGGCTTGCCTATCCCTGCGAAACTCAAAGACATTTTAGCACGGCTGCATGACCGCAGCGAGAAGGAGGAATAATTATGGCTTACACAAACAGTTCTATGGTATCTTACACTGGACTTAGTCCAAATCACTCCGGGCAGAGAACCCACTCCATTGACCGCATCACGCCACACTGTGTGGTGGGGCAACTTTCTGCAAGAACTATCTGTGATTGCTTTCCGGCTGGACGAGAGGCAAGCTGCAACTATGGCATCGGAACGGACGGAGCAGTATCCCTGTGCGTGGAGGAGAAGAACCAATCCTGGTGTTCTTCCAGTAATGTCAATGACCAGAGAGCCGTTACGATTGAGTGTGCCAGTGATATGACGGAGCCGTATGCAATGAATGCCGCAGTCTACTCCACGCTCATCAAACTCTGTACGGACATTTGCAAGAGGAATGGCAAGAGCAAGCTTCTGTGGTTTGGGGATAAGGATACGACTTTGAATTACTCCCCGCGGTCTGATGAGATGGTACTTACCGTGCATCGCTGGTTTGCCAATAAAAGCTGCCCTGGGAACTGGCTGTATGCAAGGCTTGATGATCTGGCGGCGAAGGTAACGGTGGCACTTGGCGGCAGTGGTTCACAGACATCCGGCTTGCAGGCCAGTGTGTTTGCAGGCCTGTCGGAGGCAGATGTGATTGCCAAAGTGGGGCCGCTGTTTACCGCAGACCAGAAGAAGAACGGTATTCTTGCATCGGTTTCCCTGGCACAGTTCATTTTAGAGAGCGACTATGGAAAATCAGAGCTGGCGCAGAATGCTAATAACTGTTTTGGCATGAAGAAGTCCCTTTCCGGCAATACCTGGGGCGGTTCTTCCCAGGACGGCAATTCCATCTATACCAAGCAGACCAAAGAGCAGAATGCAGATGGCAGCTATACCACTATCATGGCAGACTTTCGCAAGTATCCATGTGTGGAGAAGTCCATTGCGGATCACTCCGCCTACCTTTTGGGTGCGAAGAACGGTACCTCCCTGCGTTATGATGGGTTGAAGGGCTGCACGGATTACCGCAAGGCAGCACAGCTGATCAAGGACGGTGGATATGCGACTTCCCTGACCTATGTGGACAAGCTGTGTGAGATTATCCAGCGGTGGAACCTGACGCAGTATGATGCAGCCAATGTCACGGATACGGAGGTCTGGTATCGTGTCCGCAAGAACTGGGCAGAGGCAGCGACGCAGAAGGGCGCATTCCATGACCTCACAAATGCGAAGAACTGTGCGGATGCCAATGCCGGATATTCCGTCTTTGATGAATCCGGTAACTGTATTTATACCGGGAAACAGAGCAGTGCATTGCCTTATCTGGTGCGGGTACCTATCGCTGACCTGAATATCCGTAAGGGGCCGGGAACGAATTATGCAAAGACTGGAAAGTACACCGGAGTCGGAACCTTTACCATCGTGGAGGAGGCAGATGGACAGGGGGCCTCCAGGTGGGGATTGCTGAAATCCTATGCCACGGAGCGAAATGGGTGGATTTCCCTGGATTATGCCGCAAAGGTCTAAGTGAATATTTCTAATGTGTTGATGCTCGTCTGGGAGTGCTTTCCCCGGCGGGCATTATTTTTTTGCCGACAGGGTCCCCAAAACAGGACGGAAATCTCCGTATGATGAAGGAATGCTTTTCAGGGCTTTGATTCCTTCAGATTGGAGGAGAGTCATGCAGGTAACCAAAATCACAGAAGAAGTGCAGCTCCCATCCCACAATGGGCGGGCATTTACCACGGAAGAGCTGCAGCAGGAATATAACTATCATATAGCACAGAAGTGGCTCATGGTCATGCTCCAAAAGGGGTTGATTTCTGTGGTTGAATTCAACAAAATAACCGAGAAAAACCGTCAGTCTTTCTCTCCTTTTTTAGCTGAGATTATGTCCAAAATGACTTGATAATATGGGCAAACAGAGCGAATATGTGACCTACGGAAAGAGAGGTGAATGAAGAATGAGGATAACAAAAATAGGAGAAAACAAGGCAGATATCCTTCTGAAACCAAAACTTCGGGTGGCAGCCTACTGCCGTGTATCAACCGGAAGTGATGAGCAGTTTATCAGTCTGAAAGCACAGAAAATGCACTATGAGTCATACATCAAGTCAAATCCCGATTGGGAATTTGCCGGATTGTACTACGATGAGGGTGTCACAGGCACAAAAAAGGAAAAACGTGGCGAGTTGCTCCGCATGATCAGGGATTGTGAAAATGGGTTGATTGATTTTGTGGTCGCGAAGTCCATCAGCCGTTTTGCGAGAAACACAACCGACTGTTTGGAACTGGTGAGAAAGCTCATAGACCTGGGGATTTACATTTATTTTGAAAAGGAAAATCTGAACACCGGGGATATGGAAAGCGAGTTGATGCTTTCTATTTTGAGCAGCCTTGCAGAAAGCGAATCCGTTTTCATTTCAGAAAATAATAAATGGTCGGCACAGAAGCGATTCCAAAATGGAACCTTTAAGGTCTCCTATCCCCCATTCGGTTATGAAAATGTGGATGGGGAGATGGTCATCAATGAGGAACAGGCGGAAGTAGTGCGGTGGATGTTTGCCGAAACGCTGGCAGGAAAAGGTACTTATAAGATTGCGGGTGCCCTTAACAAAAAAGGCATCCCGACAAAAAAGGGCGGACAGTGGTCACCATCTACCGTTCGCGGAATTCTGGGAAACGAAAAATATACCGGAGATATTATTTTTCAGAAGACTTATACGGACAGTCAGTTCAACCGACACACCAATCGTGGAGAAAAGGATCGATATTTTATGGAGAACCATCATCTTGCGATTGTAAGCAGAGAAACCTTTGATGCGGCTGCGGCGTTTATGGAACAGCGTGGAAAGGAAAAAAGTATTGTCAAGGGCAGCAAGTACCAGAACCGATACCCCTTTTCCGGCAAGATTATCTGCGGAGAGTGCGGGAGCAGC
>JAQVCP010000158.1 GCA_028689735.1 Hespellia sp.
AATTGGTTTAACGGATACAGGAATTAAACTGGAGAGTGCAGCCTTAGAATATCGCTCGGTTACTACTCAGGAGAAAATGACAATGCAGGCTTCCAACTTGGTTGATAATACTGCATTGTTTGAGCAGAATTATCAAGAGGGAGCGGCGGAAGACAGTTATGAGCTTGTAGCGTTAAAATATGTGGTGGGTGGAACAGAGCAGACTGTAGAGTTTGCGAATGAACAAATTGAAGCGGGATATTCTGTGACAGCACAGCCGGAAGTTGCAGAGCAATCTGAAGAAGCCGAGGAATCGGGGATTTCAGTGTATGCCATTGATGAAGAAGGAAACATGGTAGAACAATCCAGCGGCGATATCAGCGATGCGGCTTCTGTTGTAGAAGAGGTGCTGGATGAAGCGAGCGTTGCAGAACAGTCCGGTGTTGATGAGGGTGTGTCAGCGCTGAGCATTGATGACGAAATGAGTTCGGCAAAAGCAAGGAGCGTGGACAATACCAGAGCAAGTAACATGGTTGTTGCAATCAGTGCTGGTCATGACAGCTCTCATACTGGTGCTCATGCGAATGGGCTGAACGAAGAAGAATTAACGCTTAAGGTAGCTCAGGCTTGTAAGGCAGAACTTGAGACATATGCAGGAGTTTCGGTTTATATGACAAGGTCTTCTTCCGAGTGTCCTTATCCAGGCAAAACGTCAGGTCAGGACAATGCTTCCAGAATTGAGGCTGCAAAGAATGCAGGAGCTCGTGTTTATGTAGACATTCATTTTAACAGTGCAGATTCATCAGCAGCGAATGGTGCCGAAGTTTATTATCCAAACAAGAGCTACAGTTCAAGTATTAATACAGAAGGCTATATTTTGGCCAATCAGATCCTGAATCAGTTAGAAGCACTAGGATTGTCTAACCGAGGAGAAAAAATCAGGGATTGTACTACCGGAGAAACAGATAGTGCAGGCATTCTTGAGGATTATTATACAACGAACAACCTTTGCAAATCATATGGATTTCCAGGTGTTATCGTAGAGCATGCATTTCTGACAGGTTCCAGTGATGCGTCAAAACTTCGCAATGAGAATTTTGTGAACTCATTAGGTGTGGCAGACGCTACAGGTATTGCAAAGACTTTTGGGCTGAAAAAGGCTGGTGCTGAAGACACAACAACGGTTCCGACAGTTCAGAACGTTCAGATTGTAAAACGCGACGATTTTAAAGGAACTTATCGAATTCAGATTTCCGGTGTAAGTCCGACATCGAACGCAAAGAAGGTATTAGTTCCGGTATGGAGTTCGGCAAATGGGCAGGATGATATTATCTGGTATACTGCTCAAAGCTCATCAGATGGTGTATACTATGTTGATATTAACAGAGCGAACCACAAAAACAGTGTTGGTACATATAATGCCCATGTTTATATTACGGATAGCAAGGGGACCCAGAGATGTGCGAATACATCTACCTTTAATGTATCTAAATCGAGTGCCTCTGTGTCAGTTGCGAAGACGGATAATACAGAAAAGACATTCAGAGTTACAGCCAGTATTAGTAATGCATCATCTGAAATTAATTCTGCAATGTTCGCTGTGTGGAGTGAGAGCGGCGGACAAGATGATCTGGTCTGGTATAAAGGAAATAAGGACGGCTCAGGAAAATGGATTGTGGATATTCCAATCAGCAATCATAAATCAACAGGAAAATACCAGGTTCATGCCTATGCAAAGATGAATCCAGATGACAATATGGCATTTATGTCGAGTACCACATTTAATGTATCTCCAACGTCAGCAACTGTGACTGTTACTAACTATGATCAGAATGCGGGGACCTTTGATGTGAATGTTAAGAATATTGTGTCCCCGACCGGTATTCAGAAAGTTCAGGTACCAGTGTGGTGCGCAAGTAATCAAAGTGATCTGGTATGGTATGAAGCAGAAAAACAAAGTGATGGTTCTTATAAAGTCAATGTGAGTACAAAAAATCATAAGTATGCTGTTGGCACATATAATATTCATGCATATATTACCTCTGGTTTGGGGATTCAGCAGTTTGTCGGAAAGACTACGCAGAACATAAAGCTGCCAGAAATTAATATTACTGCAGCCGATAGCGATGGAGCACAAAAGAGTTTTGCATTAAAAGCATCTGGAGTGGGAAAGCTTGGGCCAATTAAAGAAGTTAATTTTGCCGTTTGGAGCACAACTGGCGGACAGGATGATCTTGTGTGGTATGGAAGCAAGCAAGATTCCAATGGTGTATGGAACACTTCAGCTTTCATTAGTAATCACAAAACAGCAGGCAGTTATAATGTGGATGCATATGCCAGACTGCAAAATGGTGCTGACCAGTATATTGGAGGAACGACATTTGAAGTAACTGATCCGACAGCTACGATAGTGGTTCAAAATTATAACCAGGATCAAGGTTCATTTGATGTGGTTGTCAAAAATATTTCCAGTGCATCGGGAGTGAATGAAATTCTGGTACCAGTATGGTGTGCTCCGGATCAAAGCGATCTTGTGTGGTATTCGGCAAACAACCAAGGCGATAATTCGTATAAGATTACCGTTAATATGAAAAATCACAAATACTCAATCGGCACATATCAGATACACAGTTATATCAATTGTGGAAACGGTATATTCAGTTTTGTGGGAAACACAACACAGGGTGTGAAACTACCGGATGTCCAAGTATCAGCAGGTGACGCGGCGGGAACGCAGTCGGATTTCCAAATAAAAGCATCTGGAGTGGGAAAGCTTGGGCCAATTAAAGAAGTTAATTTTGCAGTTTGGAGCACAACTGGCGGACAGGATGATCTTGCATGGTATGGAAGCAAGCAAGATTCCAATGGTGTATGGAACACTTCAGCTTCCATTAGTAATCACAAAACAGCAGGCAGTTATAATGTGGATGCATATGTCAGACTGCAAAATGGTGCTGACCAGTATATTGGAGGAACGACATTTGAAGTAACTGTTCCGACAGCTACAATAGTGATTCAAAATTATAACCAGGATCAAGGTTCATTTGATGTGGTTGTCAAAAATATTTCCAGTGCATCGGGAGTGAATGAAATTCTGGTACCAGTATGGTGTGCTCCGGATCAAAGCGATCTTGTGTGGTATTCGGCAAACAACCAAGGCGATAATTCGTATAAGATTACCGTTAATATGAAAAATCGTAACTGTTCAGTACCCTAATATCTAACAAGTACTATATTTGTGCAAAACAGAGAAAATAATTTTTCTGTTTTAGCACCAGTTTTAGGTTTTTAGAAAGGTTATCCACCACTTCCATCTGA
>JAQVCP010000076.1:0-7808 GCA_028689735.1 Hespellia sp.
CTTGCATACATCGGGTCATAAGCAGCTCCCACATCCGATGAAATCATCTTCGAGCGGGCCAGCGTTCTGCGGACCTTAATCTCCTCTTTTTCTCCCATCAGATAGAGAAGCTCTGCCACTGCATTTTCAAAGAAGTGAGAATGCATCCCTGTGGCACCGACGCTCCCGATTTCCTCTTTGTCCACCAGCAGACAGCAGGCTGTCCGTTCCACGTCTCCTGCCTCCAGCATGGCTGCCAGAGACGTATAAGAACACACTCTGTCGTCCTGACCGTAAGCTAGAATCATGCTTCGGTCGATTCCACAGTCTCTTGCCCTTCCCGCTGGTACGATTTCCAGCTCTGCTGATTGGAAATCAGATTCTTCCATGTCATACTTTTCCTTGAGAAGCTGCAGGACGCCGGCTTTGACTGCATCCTTCTCTTCTCCCTTTAACGGCTTACTTCCAAACAGCAGATCCAGGTTTTCACCCTCTACCACCTCACTCGCCTTTTTCTCCATCAATTCATGGGATAAATGGACCAAAAGATCGGTGACCACGAAGACCGGATCGTTTTCCTCTTCTCCAATGATAATATTCTTCGTTGTGCCATCCTTCATCGCCACCACACCGTGAATCGCAAGTGGAATGGTCACCCACTGGTATTTCTTGATTCCTCCATAATAATGTGTATCCAGATAAGCCATCTCGGAATCTTCGTACAACGGATTCTGTTTCAGATCCATCCTTGGTGAATCAATGTGAGCTCCCAGAATGTTCATCCCTTCTTCCAACGGTCTCTTGCCGATCTGGAAGAGAGCAATGGCCTTCTTCATATAAGTCGCATAAACTTTATCGCCGGCCTTCAGCTCCTGCTTCTTTTGAATCACTTCTTCTAAATCGAGATACCCGGCTGCTCTGGCCTGTCTCACGGTCTCTGTAACGCACTCACGCTCCGTTTTTCCTGCATCCAGAAACGCTTTATATCCCTGGTTCACTTTCTCCAGCTCTTTCAACTGCTCTTCATTGTAGACTGTCCACAAATTCTTTTTTTCCATGTTTTATCTACCTCCTGCTTTTTCTATTATATTCCAAATTCCGGATAACGTATAGGTGAAATGTTTTGTATTGAACGCCTTTTTTTCTCAACTGATCCGATTTTCCAGAACTTCAAAGAAAGCCTTTGCCCCCTGAGAATGCTGCTGATTCACCATCACTGTAATATAAATCTTATCGTAGGCCACTCCAAAAAGCTCCTCCACGTTCTTTTCGCCTTCAAAAACCAGTGCATTTTCATTCACGAGATGTCCTGATATTTTACTTTCTTTTTCCGTCAGATACGTTTCCAGATTTTCAAAGCCTCTCTGGGCATGATACTCCTCGTAGATTTCTTCCGGACAGATGAGAATATCCACAGAATCTGCTCCAATGAGCGTTGTAAGTGCCGTCTGGGAGCTCACGGAGCCGCCATCCTCGGGAATATTGGCCTGAATCCGCACTTTGTCATATTTTCCATCTGCCTGCAGCTCTTCCTTTATCTCATTCTCGAGTCCGACAAATGCTGTTGTATTCTGGCTGTTTCCACCAACCACCGCTACATTGAGCAGCACATTTGTCTGAATTCCGTGATACATGGTAATGCCCAGATAAATCAGTGCAATCACCGCAAGTGCTCCTACAAACCAGCTCTTATAATACATCCAGATATATTCCGCTTTTTCTCCAAGGCTCATCCCTTTTAATTTTTGCCATTCCGTCTGTAGTTTTCCCATAATAATCTTCCCTTTCACAATTGCTTTTATGTACTGACTCCTCTATACTAGTCTTATTAAGACACAATTTATTTCCGTCAAGAAAAGGAGCACTCATAAAATGAACCGTTTGTTTAATCCTGATAACCCCTTCATGCAATTTATTTCCAGTATTTTTGATTTGGTGATACTGAATCTTATTTTTATTCTGAGCTGTATTCCCATTTTTACCATCGGCGCCTCCCTCAGTGCACTCTATTATGTCTGCCTGAAGATGCTCCGCGGGGAAGAACCCTACATCTGGCAGAACTACTGGAAAGCCTTCCGAAAAAATTTCAGACAGAGTACGCTGCTGTGGATTCTTGCCATCGTTGCCTTTGTCATCCTCGGCATGGACTTTTACATTATCAACTCCAGAGATACCCTTGCTTTTGCTGTAATACGTGTTGCGCTCTGGCTGGTATGTCTTGTTCTCGTATGCATCTTCCTCTATCTGTTTCCAGTGATCTCTCACTTTGTATGTACTACGAAACAGGCACTGAAAAATGCTGCACTGATGGCCATCGCTCATCTGCCTTATACTCTGATTCTCCTTGCCATTCACGGATTGATTCTGTTCCTGGCATCCTGCACGCCAAAGACTCTGGCCCTGGTCGTGGTGCTCAGCGGTATCTGCGGTTTCTCCGTGGTTGCTTTTACCTGCTGCATCCTCTTTGACCGCATCTTTCGTACCTACGAGCCGCAAGAGGATTCACATGACATCGGATGACCGCTTTATGTGGTTGTCCTTCCGGATGATGTCTCGAATGATTTCCTCGATATCTCTTCCCGAGATGTTCACATCCTGAATCTCGCTTCCTTTTGCCACAGCAGTCATGATTTTCATGCTGTCGGTCTGCTCCAGATCATATTCCAGCTTCAGGCTGTGGGACGTTGTTCCCATCACACGAACTCCCTGACAGATAAATTCCTCTCCATTATGCCACGGATTCTGTTCCATCTCAAACTGTATCTGCTTTTTCTGATTGAATTTTTGTTTCACACTCTGCATGTTATCATCCAGCACTATTTTTCCATGATTGATCAGTATGATTCTCCTGCACAGACTCTCTATGTCCTGAAAATCATGACTGGTTATAATGAAGGTCGTCTTCTCTTCCTCATTGATCTTGCTGATGCATCGCCGGATGCTTGCCTTTGATTCTGTGTCCAGTCCGATGGTAGGTTCATCCAGATATACAATCTGCGGATCATGGAGAAATGCTGCCGCAATGTTGCATCTCATCTTCTGCCCCAGCGACAACTGACGCTCCGGAACGGAAAGCAGCGGTGCAATATCCATAATCTCTGTAAATTTCTCCAGATTCTCTTTAAATCGTTTCTCAGGAATCTCATAAAGTGTCTGAAACAGCCGGAAGGATTCAATGACCGGCACATCCCACCACAGAACCGAGCGGTTTCCAAACACCACTCCGATATTTTTGTTATTTTTCATACGGTCATGAAAAGGGTCCAGGCCATTGACACGGACACTTCCCGTTGTGGGCTTTAGGATTCCGCACAACATTTTAATCGTGGTAGACTTCCCGCTTCCATTGGGACCCACATAACCAACTGCTTCTCCCTTTTCGATGGCAAAATTCACATTGTCCACGGCCTGCATCGTCTCTATTTCCGGTCGAAACATACTTTTTGCAGACGCTATCAGCCCTTCTGGATTTTTCTTTCTTTTGTATTCTTTCACAAGATGTTCTACTTGTATCTGACTCATTTTCTTTTCCTTTCACACGCTGAACAACAGCGCTCTCAAATCTGGCTCCCTTTATGCCTCAGCAGAATTCCCGCGGGCAACAGTCCGCTCAACTCTAACTTCAATTATGTCTCGGCATAATTTGTGGGAATAACTGTCCGCTTTGCTGCTTCCTTATGTTCCTGTACTGTTATAGCTCCCAACACCCAGATGCCACATGGTAAATGCAATGCCCCCTACACACAAGGCTGCCATGGGCATCTGCCAGACAATCGAAGCTCCCATTTTTCCTGCCAGATAAGCCGCCGGATAATACCCCACAAACCCGAACGGCAGAACAAAAGTGAAGAACTGTCTGAAAAGCAGTGGAAATACACTTAGTGGGTATTTCGCAAATTCCCGGCAGGTCTGCACGAACACCGCAATATCATTTCCCTGTACCAGCCAGAAGTTCAGACTGTTGAATATCACGTACAGACCGGAATTAATCATGGTACCACATACCAGGAACTCAGCCAGAAACAGCAGCATCCCTCCGCTAACATGTAGATTCATCTTTAGAACGGAGAATACCAGGAGTCCCACATATACCATCATACTGATGAGTGCCTGGAAGTGAAAACATTCTCCCAAAAGCTGAATAAAGGGGGATGCCGGACGAACCAGCATGACATCCAGTCTTCCCATGCGAACCTGATGTCCAATTCCCCATGCATTGTCAAAAAATGCCTGCCCGATGGCCTCCACAATGGCACACAGGGAGAACATCAGACAAATCTCGTAGATACTCCAATTACCCAGTCCCCCTGCCACTGCTGCAATGGTTACCACCCCAAGAAAACCGGATGCTTCTCTAAGCAGCATGGATATGATCCAGATCACGGTATCTGCCGGATATTGCGTCAGGATCAGAAAACCAATTCTCATATATCCTTTCCACAACCGCACATAAAATAATAATCGTCTCATTTTCTAGCCTCCCTGTACCACAACTTTTTTGATTACATGTCCGTAAAACAAATGTGCAGCAAGACATAAGACAAGTGCCCAGACTATCTGCAGCATCATAAATTTTGCGCTCTCTGCCAGAACATATTTCCCCAGATAAATGTTCACCGGAACCGACACCATCCCCGCAAAGGGCATATAAGTCAACACCGCTGCAAGTCCCTTCGGAAACAGGAAAATCGGTACGATTCCGCCGGACAGGATGGAGAGCAGCGCACTCTTCGTAAACATAAGCCCGTGATATCCGTAGGTATAAAATGCGCAAATTCCAACCATGAATTCAATAAAAAACATGATCACAATCGAAATAAATATACTGAGCACGAACAGTATGAAGTTCAGCACTCCGGCCGGAGCTGTTCCGCCAAGAATCAGAAAGCAAAGAATGGAAATAGGCACGCCTTTGAACAAGAGGAAAAATAAAAACTCTCCCATCCTTTTCGCAAACAGAGTGAAAAATAGAGAAATCGGACGAAGCAGCTCCACTCCGATTTTTCCTTCATAGATCCATTGTGACAACTCCTCGTTGATTCCACCTCCAAACTGGGAGGACAAAATTCTGGATAATATGACATAGGTGGTCATCTGCACCATGGTGAATCCGTTCAGCGAATTTTGCTTTTGAAACACAAACTGCCACAGGAAATAATAGATCACAATCGATGCTCCTGTTCCAAGCACATTGAACCAAAACGCTTTCATATAAGCAAACTTTGTGAGAAATGTCATTCTGACAAGTTCTTTCATTTTCTTCATGTTCTACTCCCTCTTTCCTTTCCGTCAAAGCATTGCCGATTGGATAAAATATACCGCCTACCTTTCCTCAAAGATAAGCGGTACTAAAATCGTGCAATCTGCTCCTCTATCCGATGTAATCAGCCTTTAATACCAGACTGTGCCACACCTTCAATAAACTGCTTCTGGAAGATGAAGAACAGTACAATAATCGGGATAACTGCCATAACCGCTCCTGCCATCTGCATCGGGTACTTGGTTGTATACTGTCCCTGAAGCGTGGAAAGTGCAGGCCCTAATGTCATCATCTTCGGTGATGTATTGACAATCAACGGCCACATAAAGTCATTCCATGCGAATTTCGCCGTAAAAATCACCAGTGATACAATTCCCGGTTTGACCAGTGGAAGCATAATCTTTCCAAAAATCTGATAGCGGTTGCATCCATCCAAAAGTGCTGCCTCCTCTAGTTCCTTCGGCAGAGACATAAAGAACTGCCTGAGCAGGAAGGTACCAAATGCACTGAATAAATTCGGGATGAACAGCGCCGGGATGGTGTCCAAAAGACCAATCTTCTGGATAATCAGGTACTGTGGAATCAGGAAAATCTGTCCCGGAACCATCAGCACCGAAAGAAGCAATATAAAGATTGCATTCTTAAACGGAAATTCAATTCGTGCAAATCCGTAGGCTGCCATGGAGCAAAACGCAACCTGAACAACTGTTGTAACCAGCGTAGAAATAATAGTATTCAGGTAAACTCTCGCAAATGGCAGAGCCGATACAATCTGCACATATGCATCCAGCAGAAACTGCTTTGGAAAAATCGTCGGTGGAATCTGCATAGCCTCTCCCGCTGTCTTAAAGGAGGTAAGCACCATCCAGATAAATGGAAATGCTGTAATACCGACTCCAATCAGAAGAACCAAATGCACAAAAAAATGTTGTATGTTTCTTTTACTTTTCATGCCTTCTCCTCCTAATCGTAATTAACCCATTTCTTCTGTCCAATCAGCTGAATGACTGTAACAATCATAATCGCTGCAAAAATCAAGATAGAGATTGCAGCTGCATAGCCCTTGTATCCATAGTCAAATGCCTTGCGATAGAACAGCATAACCACAGTCTGCGTGGCTGCATAGGCCGGATTCGTCTTTCCCACCATCATATAGACAACATCAAACACCTGAAAACCGCTGATAATGGAAGTAATCATAACAAAAAAGATCGTCGGTGTTAACATTGGTATCGTAATCCGGAAAAACTGGGCAAAAGGACCTGCTCCGTCAATGGCTGCCGCCTCATAATATGACTTTGAAATCCCCTGCATTCCTGCCAGAAGAATAATCATATTATATCCGACAGACATCCAGAGCCCCACAATCATAATCATGAACAGAGCCGTCTTCGGATCAGTAAGCCATCCATGCCCCTCTCCTCCTGCTGCCCGGATTGCCGTATTGAGGATACCCATTTTCTCATTGTAGATCCATTTCCATACCATGGATACTGCCGCTGCCATCGTTACCGATGGCAGGAAGTACAAGGTTCGATAAATCGATGTTCCCTTGATCTTGGCATTGAGAAGTGCCGCAATGCAGATGGACAGGAAGAGTCCCACCGGCACTGTACATATTACATACTTCAAGGTGTTTCCAAATGTGCTCCACACCTCACTGTCCTGAAACATCTCTGCATAATTCTGCAGACCAATAAAGGTTGATATGTTAAATTTGTTTACATCATTAAAACTGAACCAGACATTTTGAACAAACGGCCAGATATAGAAAATCAAAAGTCCAATGGTGACCGGTGCAATAAAAAGATAACCTGCAATCCAGTCTTTTTTCTGTCTTTTACCTGCTCGCCTTTTCGGTACGCCTGCTTTTACTTTCCCGTCAGCCATATCCATCACCTACTCACTTCTGCTGTTATTTAGCATCTTTTGATAACAGTGCATCTGCATCTTTCTTTAACTGTGCACATACATCTGCCAGTGGCTGCTCTCCACTATATGCTTTTTGAAGTGCTGTTGCTTCCATGTCGTATAATTCGGCTGCTGATTTGCATACAGGAAGTGGGTAAGCGATATCTGCGTGATTTGTGTATGCAGCAAGGTTGTATTCTGGTTTTGCATCTGCGAAATATCCTTGCGCATCTGTTCTGGCAGAGATAACAACACCTGTTTCTCCCTGAATCTTCATTGCTTCTGAACTGCCAAGCCAGGTTGCAAAATCTGTTGCTGCGTCCATGTTCTTGCTTCCTGAATATACTGCATATCCAAGACCGTTGATACAGTTATCTTCGATTCCGTTAAAGGTTGGAATCTCTACACAATCGATGATACCGGAGATCACATCATTTTCAGCATATTCCGGAACCATGTAAGAGCCTGCAAAGTTCATTGCGATCTGACCACCCTCGAACATCGCATCCTGAGTTGTCTCTGCCAGCGCTGCTGATGATGGGGAAAGGTCTTTGTTTATGAAATCGATCCAGCACTGGATACCAGCCTGTGTCTTAGGATCGTCATATCCTGTTTCTGTACCGTCCTCATTTAAAATATATCCACCGTTTGCATATAC
>JAQVCP010000076.1:7908-15378 GCA_028689735.1 Hespellia sp.
TTCAAATTCTTTTTCATAATTTTCCTCCTTGTGTTAAATATATTTGGGGTGTCTGTCAGACTGGGGATCTGACTATATATCAAGTTTCATATATCAGTGCCTGTATCGGTCACCTGATAAGAAACCCGGTATCGTTAGTTACGAATGTATCCAGCTCTACTACTTCGCCTTCATGAATTCTGGATTTTTCCGCTGCAAATGCACAATAATGACTTTCCATGGATTGTTCCAAGGATGTGACGTATGGGCTTTCTGCTTTTTCGCCGCTGATGGCATCCAAAAACTCCTCCACCATTTTCACATCACCGCCTCCGTGTCCGGAGAAATCCTCTGATAAGCTTCTGATATCTATGTTTATCTCTGTGATTTCCGGATGGAACCGCCGCAGTGTTATCTCACATTTTTCCGGTTCATGTACATCCATATTCACAATCAATTCACCTTTTGTTCCCATGAATCTGGCATATCTGGATATATCTGCTGAAAATCCGTTCATGGTAAAGCTCATCGTCGAGCCATCTGTCATGTTCAGGTTCACCACCTGATGATCCACCACATTATTATTACAATGATAGACACATCTTCCATAACGCCCGGTTCTCAGTGCTTCATAAAGGTTCTCTTCCTGTGGCTCATCGGTGACCAGCACTTCAAGCGGCCATTCTCTGTTCCCCTTATGAAAACCAATCAACTTGTTCTCCATGTAAATCGCTTCTGCATCAAATGGGCACTGCTCTTTCACTTTGCAGCCATCCAGACAGCGCTTCGTGCACCCTTCTGGTGCATGTTCCTCCCGGAACAGATATGTACTTCCATAGGAGGAAAGGCTTTTGCATTTCTTGCCTGCAAGCCAGAGATACAAGTCCATATCATGACAGCATTTCTGCAAAATCATGGGGCTTGTCTCGTCAGAGTTCGACCAGTTTCCTCTGACAAAGCTGTGTGCCATATGGAACCATCCTACATTTTCTACTGCCATAATCGACACGATATCGCCTATTTCACCGCCATCCAGCATTTCTTTTACCTTCTGGTAAATCGGTGCATAGCGGAGCACATGGCACACCACTACTTTCCGATTGCATTGGTTTGCGACCTGTAAAAGCTTTCTGCATTCTTCTACATCCGGTGAGATTGGTTTCTCCAGCAGAAGATGGTATCCCTTTTTCAGCGCAGCTATGGCATGTCCTACATGTTGTCTGTCCTGCGTGGCAATAATCATAACATCTGCCTGTTTTTCCTGGCTCAGCATGTCCTCTGCGCTGGTGAAACAGCACTCGGAAGGAATCTCATATTCCTTCGCTGTTAATGCAACCTTCTCCAGATTGATATCCGCAATTGCTGTAATCTTCATCTTATCCGGATACAGTCTGGCGGCATGTGCATATACATCCCTGCCGCGGTTGCCAAGACCTGCAATTGCTACTGTTACACATTTTCCCATAAATATTCTCTCCCTTACGATTCAAAAGTGCTGCCGTTAATGATATACGTCTGCTTTTTGAAATCTACGGTCACCATCGTCCCATCTGCAAAGGTGGTTCTCTGTATCTCATAATTTCCGTTTACCATCTCATGCCGTACCATCTCACATTTTGCTACTTTTTTATGTAAATCAGACACTACCTTACTTCGTCCGATCTCTTCTTCTATCTTTGTATCCAGGCTTTCAAAAGAACCATCAAAGTTTGGATACGCACCATCCCTGATTAAGTAAGGTGCCCCGCCATTGAGCAGTGCATACAACATATAGTCTTCTGTTTCACTCACTTTGTCCATCATCCACGGTTCGATCATACAGTCATGATACACCAGATTGTACAGCGGTACCGGAACACCCTGCTTTGGTTTGCCCGGTTCCCGGAGCATAAAGTCATACGGTGCATAATGACAGAACACCAGACTTGGAACACACCAGTCGCTTACTTCCTCCGAGCTTGGCAGAATTCCTTTCGATAATAAATATTCAAAGCACTGATTCCTGTAATCATAGCAGTCTCTTCTGCTCATCTTGTGATGGGGATTGTTGCATTCATCTCCCTCATTACAAGTAAAGACATCTAAGTATGCACAATCCAGATGGATGTCGTGTTTCTCTATCTCAGTAAAGTTGCGCTTCACATAGAATGGAGCCTGGGTGGTGCACAAATAGGACTGTGGACCGCCTGCCCATCTTTGATGCTCTGGAATACTTCCATCTGTGAGCTGACACGCATACTGGGGATCAAAGCTTGGCGCAGATTTGTAAAAATCGCGGTACTGATCATGAATTCCGAACAAATACCCCATGTCCTGCATGGCATCTGCCAGTGACTTCATGCCTTCCCAGCCTCCTGCCTCACTGCAGGCCGGCAGATAGTCCGGATGCAGATTATCATATCCCGGCTGTGCCCATCCATCCAGATGCAGATACAGCTTTTCCACTCCCATATCGTGGAGCTTTCTCATCTCTGCTTCCCGTTGTGCAAATGTGGTCAGATGATTGTTCTTCTCCGGTGCTTCGGCATCATAAAAATCTGAGTTTCTTTCCACCGATGTCTTGATCCCTTTATGAACAAATGCACATCCGATTAAATCCTCCACACTTGGATTCTTCGCTGCCTTCTCCGCCAGGGTTTTGAGCCTGCCCTGCTCTTTTACATAGGTCCGGTATGTCTTACAAATATCATTGTAATCGCAGTCATTTAAAAAAGTGTATCTGACAATTCGGCGATACTCCATCCTGCCAAAACTCGGTTCAAATCTCATACTCACATGGGTATAAGGTCCATTTTCCGGATGCTCCGCCTGATATCCGGCATTCCACGGTGTTATGCAGATAGCAAGATATCCTGCCCGGTCTCTCACCTGTGCATACCAGGGCATATATCCACCTGCTGTTCCAAAGAATCCGTCAAAGGCAATGGGTTCTAATCCGTTCTTCCATGTGTTGGGAATAAGAAGACCCTGCTGCTCATTCAAAAGAGTGTACCAGTTTTCCTTCCTCTCATCAAAGGCCATCTCTCCCGGCCAGTAAACTGCTTTTACGCGCAACCCCTCTTCACAAATCGGAATCCATTCGCAGAACACATTCCCAGTGGTTTCTTCAATCCATACCCGTGTATCAAAAGAATAGGAAATTTTCTTTCCATTGATTTCAAAATTCTCAAAGTGGCTCTGTATCCCCTGACCTATCCCTGATCTGATTATCGTGTGCTCACAGACACATGCATTCTCAAAATACACTGTTCCTTCTTCACACTCTAATCGTGGCCGATACCCTTCGTTCCAGTTCCACTTTTCTTTTCCATTCTGGAAAGAAAAACACAGATTGTTCTCATTCAGGCATAATTCGATTTCATTGGTTTTAATCTTTGTCATATTGTCCCTCTCTGCTTCACTGCTCAGTTTTACTAAGCTTCTATTGTTTTTAATTATAGAATATAGAAGCATGCAATGTTTATAGAATCGTCTAATGATATTGTCAAATCATCCAACTTCTGTTAGAATATAACAAAAGGAGATTAGGAAATGACATATATAAAGACAAAACTCACAAAGGAAATTGACATCGATGCAATCATCACCATCCACTATTTTGAATATATGAAAGACTTCGTATTTAAGGGCGAATCCCACGATTTCTGGGAGTTCCTCTATGTTGATAAAGGGACCGTGACCGTACGTTCCGATGACGAATGGCACACATTGAACACAGGCGACATCATTTTTCATAAACCCAACGAATTTCATGCAATCCGGTCGATTGGAAAGAATCCTCCCAATCTTGTGGTGGCATCTTTTGTTACCCGGTCTCCGGCTATTGCCTTTTTCGAAAACAAGATCTACACACTGGGTACGAAGGAAAGAGCTCAGATTTCTGTCATTGTCGAGGAAGCAAGGGAGACGTTCTCTACTCCAATCCACATTCCATCGGTGGAGCAGGTACATTTCAAGTCTGCGTCTCCATTTGCATCTCAGCAGATGATTCTGCTTTATCTGGAACTGCTGTTGGTTACTATTGTCCGCAACCACTCAGACCAGACTTCCAATCAAAGGTCGATTCGCAGAAATTCGCCAGAGAAAAAGTTCACAAAACAAAGCCGGATTACTGAGATTATCCAGTATATGCAGTTTCATATTTGCGAGCATCTTACGATATCAGATATCTGCGAAGCATTTTCCATCAGCCGTTCCACACTCCAGTCCTTATTCCATGAAGAAAAGGGTTGTGGAACGATGGATTATTTTAACCGTATGAAGATTACGCGTGCAAAAGATATTATCCGGGATGGCACTATGAATTTTACAGAAATTGCGTATTTTCTCTCCTACACCTCATTGCCGTATTTCTCCAAGCAGTTTAAAAATGCAACGGGAATGTCACCATTGGAATATTCCTCCTCCGTGAAGGGCATGACAGAAGCACTTAAAAATTCCACCTATAATCAGAAGAAGTCATTACGCTAATGTAATGACTTCTGTCTTTACTGTCCGGAAATGCTATATATTCTAAAAATCTGCACCTAAAAATGCTTCATATCCTTTTACGGCTTCATAGATATCTGCTTTGCTGGCAAGCTCCCACGGTGCGTGCATACAGAGTACTGCCACCCCGCTGTCAATGACTTCCATTCCATAGACTGCCATAAGGTAGGCAATCGTTCCACCACCGCCTATGTCTACTTTTCCAAGCTCTGCTGTCTGGAAATGTACCTGATTGTCTTCCATGATCTTCCGAAGCTGTGCAACATATTCTGGATTTGCATCATTAGAACCACTTTTGCCACCTTTTCCGGTATATTTATTAAAGACCGGTCCATAAGAGAAATAGGCAGCATTCTTCTTCTCATATACCTCACCAAACATTGGGTCGTAAGCAGCACTCACATCCGAAGAGAGCATTTTTGAATTGGCCAGAGCACGGCGCAGCTTCAGATCATTGTAATCACCTGTCAATGCGATGAGCTCTGCCACTGTATTTTCAAAGAATTTTGAAGTCATTCCGCTGGCACCCACACTGCCAATCTCTTCTTTATCAATCAGAATACAGCAGGAAGTTCTGGTAATGTCTTTTTCCTTAAGCATTGCAAGAAGTGATGTAAATGCACAAACACGATCGTCCTGGCCGTATGCCGCAATCATACTGCGGTCCAGACCACAGTCTCTTGCCTTGCCTGCAGGAACGATCTCCAGCTCAGCCGACAGGAAATCCTCTTCTTCTATATTATAGCGTTCTTTCAGGATACGAAGCATTTCCGCTTTTACCATATCCTTCTCTCCCGCTTTCTCCGGCTTGTTGCCGATCAGGAGATCCATTTTCTCTGCATCCAGGAATTTATCCGCATTCAACTCTAACTGTTTGTATGCCAGATGTGGAAGTAAATCAGTGATCATAAATACAGGATCTGCTTCCTCTTCTCCTATGACAATATCAACCTTGGTTCCGTCTTTTTTTATGACCACACCGTGAAGAGCCAGAGGAAGCGCTACCCACTGGTACTTTTTAATTCCACCATAGTAGTGGGTATCCAGATATGCCATCTCATCTTCTTCAAACAACGGATTCTGTTTGATATCAATTCTCGGGGAATCTACGTGGGCCCCCAGAATATTCATTCCTTCTTCCAGCGGCTTTTCTCCCACTTCAAATAGAATCAGTGCTTTTTCTGCATAATCCATGTACAGCTTATCCCCGGGCTTTGCACTTCCATTCGCTTTTACCAGCTCTTTCATGTCTGTGTATCCGGCTTTTTTTGCCAGATCAATCGACACTCTCACGCATTCTCTTTCCGTTTTACCGGCATCCAGGCATTCACGATATGTTTTATTCAGCTTTTCCAGTGCTTCTCTCTGCACCTCATCATATGTATTCCACAAATTCTTTCGTTCCATATTTTCCTCCTGATCATTGTCATATTTTTCTATACTTTCTTTTATTATAACGAGCTTTCCCTCAAATGACATTGTCTCATTGTCCAATCATATTGTACTATTGTCCAATTCTCACAAAAAGAGCCCGACATTTCGTCAGGCTCCTTCCCAATCACTTTATGCTCTTTACCACTCAAACTTCTTCTCGAAGTAAGCTTTCAAATCCTCAATCTTGATTCTCTCCTGCTCCATGGTATCTCTGTCGCGGACGGTCACTGCTCCATCTTCTTCTGAGTCAAAATCATAAGTCACACAGAACGGAGTACCGATCTCATCCTGACGACGGTAACGTTTACCAATGTTGCCACGGTCATCGAACTCGCAGTTGTAGGTCTTCGCCAGTTCGGTAAATACTTTTTCTGCACCTTCGTTAAGCTTCTTCGATAATGGAAGCACACCGATCTTCACTGGTGCAAGTGCCGGATGGAAATGCATTACAGTACGTGTATCTCCGCCTTCCAGTTCTTCCTCATCATAAGCGCTGCAAAGGAATGCAAGTACCATACGGTCAGCGCCAAGTGATGGCTCAATAACATATGGAACATATTTTTCTTTTTTCTCATCATCAAAATAAGTAAGATCCTGCTTGGATACATTCTGATGCTGCGTCAGATCATAATCTGTTCTGTCAGCAATTCCCCACAACTCGCCCCATCCAAATGGGAATAAGAATTCTACATCTGTCGTTGCTTTGCTGTAGAAGGAAAGTTCTTCCTTGTCATGATCTCTGTAACGAACCTCTTCTTCCTTAAGTCCCAGAGCGCTCAGCCAGTTCAGGCAGAAGCTCTTCCAGTAGTCGAACCATTCAAGGTCTGTATCCGGCTCACAGAAGAATTCTAATTCCATCTGCTCAAACTCACGGGTACGGAAGGTAAAGTTACCCGGTGTGATCTCGTTACGGAAGGATTTACCAATCTGTCCAATTCCGAATGGAATCTTCTTACGGGATGTACGCTGTACATTCTTAAAGTTTACAAAAATACCCTGTGCTGTCTCCGGACGAAGATACACGATATTCTTTGCATCCTCTGTAACTCCCTGAAATGTCTTGAACATCAGGTTGAACTGACGGATATCTGTAAAGTTGTGCTTTCCACAAGTGGGACAAGGAATCTGGTGTTCTTCAATGAAGCTCATCATCGCTTCCTGTGACCATGCATCGACTGCTCCCTCAATTGCAATTCCATTCTCTGCACAGAAATCTTCGATTACTTTATCTGCACGGAATCTCTCATGACATTCCTTGCAATCCATCAAAGGATCTGAGAATCCGCCAAGATGTCCGGATGCAATCCAAGTCTGCGGGTTCATAAGAATCGCGCAGTCAACTCCAACATTATATGGGCTCTCCTGAATGAACTTTTTCCACCATGCTTTTTTTACATTATTCTTCAACTCTACTCCAAGATTACCGTAATCCCAAGTGTTTGCCAAGCCTCCGTAAATTTCTGAACCCGGATACACGAATCCTCTTGATTTTGCCAGGGCAACGATTTTTTCCATTGTCTTTTCAACCATGTCTAATTCCTCACATTCCTTTATACTTTCATTTTATTT
>JAQVCP010000159.1 GCA_028689735.1 Hespellia sp.
CTGGAACAGGACATCACATCAGCAGGACAGGCTGAGCGTTCTCTGGAACAGGACATCACATCAGCCGGAGAAAATAAGACAGCCCTAGATGGCAGCATCAAGACTGCAGGCGAACAGATCAATGTCATGACCGGGTTGGTACAGAGTGCCACACAGGTCAAGGGAGACCTGGAGAAAGACATTGAAACTGCAAACCAGACAAATGCTCAGCTGGTGGAAACCACAGCAGAGAGCGTGGCCACATTGGATGCCAAAGGACAAGAACAGGTACAGGCAATTATTGAAGCAGGAGGAGGCATTGAAAATGCGCTCTCAAACTATTTTGCTTTACGCAGGAGCAACAAGGTATTCACCACAAAGCTCTATAAATACACAACCAGTACAAGCCCGGTAGGAGAAAAACTCAATGATAATGCAGACATGATCTGCACACCATCCACAGGTATCACACCTGGCCAGGATGACTACCAGCAATATGGTCTCTTCCAGCATTTTACATGCAACTGGCATGTGGATGAGAATGGGTTCAATCATGTGGATGCATTAGAGGGACAAGTTGGTTTCACAAAGACTGGCAAGGTCCAGGTAGGCGAGGTCACCATGGGCGGCTGGTTCGGAATAGAGGATGTGGGAGACGCGGTACTATATCATTACTCTGCAGTAAAAAGCGAGCGCACACCTCATCCAATGAAAGAGAGCATCAACCCAGATGGAACAGTATCTCCAATTATGATACACGGAAAATACAAAGCCATTGACATTGAGGGTGCGCCATATTCCTCAGCCGGAGGAGCACCGGCCAATGGATGCCAGGCGGCAGATGCCAAAGACCCAGTCAGCTATACGGGAATGGTTGGGTATATGCACAAGCTGGGCGCACATTATTGCGGTACAACTTGCTGGGATTTGTTCTATCTGCAGCTCATGTTTATCATCAAATATGCGACAACCAATAGCCAGAGTATTATGGCTGGTTGCACATCTTACAATTATCAGTACAATGCAACCGTGGAAGAAACTGGAGTGATGAGAGTAGTCATGGCCAAGGCGAACGCGGCCAAATTCGTAGTGGGTTCCTACGTCTCTATTGGAGAAGTAGGTGAGGCTACAAATAAAGACAGATACTATGCATACATGCACAACCTAGCATACAGCGTCAAAGTAACACGAGTGGAGGATGTGGATGATACGAACGCAGCAGTCTATGTGGATGCCCCAGAGGCATTTGACACCACATTGACCACATGTATGAGCACAATGCCGTGGCACACAGGTTCCACAGATGAAGTAGTTGGCTCAGACGGTTCACCAGGAAGTAACACAAGTGGGATTTTTCCATGTAAGATGCAGGGCATTGAATGGCACTTAGGGGCTTATGACGTATTAGGCAACGTGTTCATGGACATTGTCACCGGAGCGGATGGAAACCCAGCCAGAGATGTATGGGTGTGCGAGGACGCAAGTCTCCTGACAACCAATGTGACAACGGCAAAATCCACATACAAGAAAGCAAGTGCTCAGGTGCCATATACTGCAGCATCATGGAAATACATCACCGAGGAAACAACAGACATTGACAGAGGTATCATGATACCGACTGGAACAGGAGCAGGAAGTGCAACAGGTTGGTGTGATGGTCTCTACACGGATGTGGGAACCTCTGGACAAAGAGAGTGGCTGGCCCTGGGCGGTTTGGGCTCTGGCGCGCTAGCCGGGCTGTGGTTTCTGAGTGCGAACTATGGGTGGTCCTTTGCGTACTGGTATATCGTTTCTGGAGTTTCACCAAATGGCACCAGGGGTGAATATCAGGCCACGGCCTGATAGAGGGGCTTTCCCCTTATAACATTTCAAACAACTGCTCCCGACATCATTGCCGGGAGCAAATAATATAAACGGACTTACAACGCTAAACGAGCGGCATTCCCAGTGGCTGGCCCTGGGCAATTTGAACAATGGCACGCAAGCCGGGCTGTGGATTCTGAATGCGAACAATGGGTGGTCCAATGCGAACTGGAATATCGTTTCTGGCATTTCTTGATATTTTTTGACGTACAGCGTTGTATTTCGCTCCACTGGATGGAGCTACCAGGAAACTGGTGCGTAGGGCATATCCCTAAAATTTGATTGAAGCCAAACCATAAGTACGGGAACACAGATGCCTGGCTTGTGGACTTACGGTGCAGTAGGCCGTGGGTGGGGTGAGTAGAAAAACCGAAAACCACTTTATCAAGAAACGAGGACATCAGTTGAAAAGATACTGTAAAAATATAAAGATGGATGCAAAGTGGATGAGAGCGGCAATGGCAGAGTGCCTATCAGACAAGTATGAGCGTTTTGAAACCGCAGAGTTTCTGGCCACTTTTTCAGATAGCACAGCCAGACAGCTCCACCGCAACATCAAACATGACAAAAGATGTGCAGAGCCACTGATGGATATTGCCTCAGAGGCCATGGCTTTGGAAATCATGGAAAGAAAGATTGATTTCCCAGAAATTAAATACTCCAAAAGACTGGATGGAAACTCCGGCAAGATCAGAGAGATTGGAGTTGAATGTATCAAACAGCAGATATATGACTATGCTGCAGTAAATGCGCTCATGGAGTTGTTTGAGAGAAAGATTGGAAAATACCAATGTGCCAGCATACCAGGAAGAGGTCAGGTATACGGCAAGAAAGCAATAGAAAAGTGGGTGCGAAAGAACCCAGACAAAACAAGGGTGGGAGCAAAGGGAGATGTACACCATTGCTATCCGTCCATAGATATTGAAAGGCTCATGAGTTTTCTGAGAAAGCAGGTCAAAAATGATGACCTGCTTTATTTAGTGGAGACGCTGATCAGGTCATACAAGCAAGGTCTCTCCATTGGTTCGTACCTGAGCCAGTGGCTGTGCAATTATTTTCTCTCATTTGCCTATCACTACGCAGAACAGAACCTCTACAAAGTGAGAAAGCAAAGAGATGGCACGAAGAAAAGGACAAGATTGATTTACAAAGCACTTTTCTACATGGATGACATCCTCTTGCTAGGTTCAAGAAAAGCAGACGTGAGAAAGGCAATGGAGATGCTGGTGAAATTCTTCCAGGAAGAGTTGGGACTAACCATCAAACCGAACTGGAAGTTGTTCCAGATGGACCATATAGGGAGAGATGGAAAACACCATGGAGATTGCATTGACATGATGGGGTACAAGATTTACAGAGACCACACAGAGGTCAGGAGAAAGATTTTTCTCACGGCCAGACGGGCATTCATGAGGGCCTG
>JAQVCP010000077.1 GCA_028689735.1 Hespellia sp.
CATCTGAGCTGCAACTTCAGCCGCGAAATCTTCTTCTTTTTTCTCAATTCCTTCGCCAGTTTCAAAACGGACAAAGCCTTTAATTGTAATCTTAGCGTTGTTAGCTTTTGCAACTTCTTCTACATACTTTCCTACAGACTGTTTTCCGTCTTCAGCTTTTACATAAACCTGATCTAACAGACAGATTTCTTTTAATTCTTTGTTTACACGACCCATTACCATACCATTGATGATCTTGTCGTTAGCGTCTGGCTTTTCAAGCTTAGCCTGAGCTGTAAGAATCTCTTTTTCATGCTCGATGTAGTCAGCTGGAACTTCATCTCTGCTAGTATGAACTGGTTTGATTGCTGCAACCTGCATTGCAACGTTCTTAGCCATCTCTTTTACAGCATCATTGACAACATCTGTCTCAACATCAACTAAAACACCAATCTTTCCTCCCATGTGTGTGTAAGAAGAAATGAATCCAGCTTCTTCCACTACCTGCTGGAATCTACGAATGTTCATGTTCTCACCGATAACGGCGATCTGTCCTGCAAGTGCTTCGCTGACTGTCTTACCTTCTTCAAACTTCCAAGGCTCTGCAAGGAATCCTTCAAGGTCTGCTGCTGTTGTATCCATAGCCTGCTCAGCTACCTTTTCAACATATCCTTGGAATTTATCGTTCTTAGCAACGAAGTCTGTCTCAGCATTTACTTCAACAACAACAGCTTTCTTGTCATCGTCAGATACTAATACTTTACAAAGTCCTTCTGCTGCAATTCTATCTGCTTTCTTAGCAGCTTTCATAATACCGTTTTCTCTAAGGTATTCTACTGCTTTGTCCATATCTCCATCAGTCTCTGTAAGAGCTTTCTTACAATCCATCATACCAGCGCCGGACATTTCTCTTAATTCTTTTACCATTTTAGCTGTAACTGCCATTTTGTATTATCCTCCATTGTCTTTGCTCTTTATTCTACGATACCTCGGCAGGATAAATCCCGCTGAGGTATGCAGATAAATTCATTCTTTTGAAGCAAAAATTAAGCTTCTACGTTCTCTTCAACTTCTTCTGAAACTTCCTCTGCTGCACCCTGATTTGCTTCGATCACAGCGTCTGCCATCTTAGAAACAATCAGTTTTACAGCTCTGATAGCATCATCGTTACCTGGAATAACAAAATCTAACTCTTCTGGATCACAGTTTGTATCAGCAATTCCGATCAGCGGAATTCCAAGTGTATGAGCTTCCTGAACACAGATTCTTTCTTTTTTAGGGTCTACGATGAAGATTGCATCTGGTGCTTTCTTCATGTCTTTGATTCCACCTAAGTTCTTCTCTAATTTTTCCCATTCTTTCTTAAGGGCAATGACTTCTTTTTTAGGTAATACATCAAATGTACCATCTTCAGCCATTCTCTCGATATCTTTCAAACGGTTGATTCTGCTCTGGATTGTCTTGAAGTTTGTGAGCATACCACCTAACCATCTCTCGTTTACATAGAACATTCCACAACGTTCAGCTTCTGCCTTAATGGCATCCTGAGCCTGCTTCTTTGTTCCTACGAAAAGAATGTTACCGCCATTTGCAGCGATATCAGAGATTGCATTGTATGCATCATCTACCATTCCAACAGATTTCTGTAAGTCGATAATGTAAATACCGTTACGCTCTGTGTAAATGTAAGGAGCCATCTTAGGGTTCCATCTTCTTGTCTGATGTCCAAAGTGAACACCTGCTTCTAATAATTGTTTCATTGAAATAACGCTCATGCTTATTTCCTCCTCTTGGTTTTTGACTTCCGCATGTTTCAAGCTCTCTGAGACCAGATTGTTCACTCTGGCACCATCAAAGATAACCGCATGCGTGATTTTTTTGCAACACACCCAGTATAACATACCGAAATATTCATTGCAAGATATTTTTCAGCTCTATTAAGAAGTGAAATTAAGAAGGTTCATCAAACATCCCCTCATTTTTTTCTTCTTTCACCTTAATCGCATGATAGAACATCCAGTTGAGTGGTGTTTCAATGCCAAGCCGCTCTCCCATCTTCACCACTGCCCCCGCGAACATCGTCACCTCAGTCCTTCGTCCCGCCTCCAGATCCTGCAAAGTGGACGGTCTGTTTTGGAATGGAATCCGCATGACATCCTTTTCCTGGAACTCAATATCTTCCTCTCCCAATCTGATTCCCTTCTTCTGTGCGATGCGGATTACTTCTCTCATAGCATTCTTCCGAATCAGGTTAGCATGCTCGCTGTAACGGTAAGCACCAAAGGGAATCTCAAGCAGGGCACAAGTCATGTTCTCACCTACATTACACATGAACTTGAACCACAATCCCTTCACCATATCTTCATCTATGATAAATGGAATGTCACAGGCCTTGAAAAAATCCGCAATTACACTGGTTCTCTCACTGTAGTTCCGGTTATCTGCCTCACCAAAATGTACATATCCCCAGTGTGGATCAAAATTCGCCACGCCATTCTTCATCACGACCGACATCTTCATATAAGAATAGAGCACATGCTCCCATCCATAAGCTGCCGCGACTTTTTCCTCGCTCTCTACACCATTCATCACACAGAGAATCTGCGTCTTTTCGCCTACAAAGCTTTCAATATCTTTGATTGCCTGATCAAGTCCGCTGTCTTTCACTGCCATAATAAGAAGATCAACTACCCGATTTTCTGTTTTGGGTTCCACAATTGGAAAGCGGTAATTCACCTCATTGATTGTTACGCCAACTGTCTCAAGCCTCTTCTTTCTCTCTCCCTCTGCAATCACAAAAAAATCTTCTCTTCCAAGATATGCTTCCATCCTTGGCGCAAAAAAAACTCCCATAGCTCCAAGGCCAATCAATGCTGCTGATTTAATTTCCAATGTTATACCTCCTTGTGTAATATGTAGTGCCCCTCACTTTCGCTCAGTGGCAGTTCGTAAGATACCTATATAATCTGAAACTTCGTTTCATATACTTTCTTCTTCGAATCGTTCCTACGTTTCTTCCATACGATATGGAAAGTCTTTTATATTCTAGCATATTTTCTTCCAGATAAAAAGACTCCCATACCGTTGACTTGCCTCCAGAATCAGATATTATAGTCTGACTTGTTTGGCAATACAGTACAAGAGTCTTTTCCCTTTTCTAGGCAGTTAATATTTGCCTAAAATATCAGGGTGGGTGATTCCCTCTTCCATTTTTCACATCGCTGTGTGGAAGGTTCGTTTGATTACTTCCCGCTGCTGTTCTTTTGATAATTTGTGAAAGTTTACCGCATAGCCGGACACGCGGATTGTCAGATTCGGATAAGCTGTCGGGTCTTCGTATGCTGCCACCAGCGTCTCCCGGTTCAATACATTTACATTGATATGATGCGCCTTCTGTGTGAAATATCCATCCAGAATCTGCACCAGATTCTCAACCCGCTGCTCTTTGTCATGTCCCAGCCCCTGCGGTGTAATAGAAAATGTATTAGAAATTCCATCGCGGCAGTCATCATAGGATAATTTTGCAACCGAATTTAGGGAAGCAAGTGCTCCATTTTCCTCCCGGTCATGCATTGGATTGGCTCCCGGCGCAAATGGTTCTTTCGCTTTTCTTCCATCTGGTGTTGCTCCTGTTTTCTTTCCATACATTACGTTGGATGTGATGGTCAGGACAGACAGTGTGTGAATTGCATTACGATAGGTCTTCGTCTGCTTCAGTTCCTTAGACACGGATGCAAGAAGTTCTTTCGCGATGTTGTCTACTCTGTCATCATCATTTCCATACTTTGGAAATTCACCTGTTGTCTCAAAGTCCACGATATAACCTTTCTCGTCCTTAATCGGTTTTACTTTAGCGTACTTAATCGCACTTAAGGAATCGGTAAGCACAGACAGACCTGCCACGCCGCAGGCAAGGAAACGGTCCACTTCGGTATCATGGAGTGCCATCTGTGTCTTCTCGTATGCATATTTATCATGCATGTAGTGGATGACATTCAGTGTGTTGATATAAAGATTGCAGATCCATTTCTTATAAACCTCAAACTGCTCCATCACCTTATCGTACTCCAGGTATTCACCCTCGTAAATGTTGCCTTCCGGTCCCGCCTGGGTTCTGGAATAGGTATCGTATCCTCCGTTCAGTGCCAGAAGGAGTAATTTTGCAAGGTTACATCTCGCCCCAAAAAACTGCATCTGCTTGCCAATCTTCATTGCGGATACGCAACAGGCAATTCCGTAATCATCACCGTAGATTGGGCGCATAAGATCGTCATTTTCATATTGGATTGAATCCGTGTCAATGGATACCTGTGCACAGAATTCTTTAAAGCCTTCCGGAAGATCATCGGACCAGAGCACCGTCAGGTTCGGCTCCGGCGCTGGTCCCAGATTGTAAAGGGTATTCAAAAATCGGAAGGTATTCTTTGTGACCAACGTCTTTCCATTTTCATCCATGCCCCCCAGGGATTCTGTAATCCACATAGGATCGCCACCAAATAGCTCATTGTATTCTGGTGTCCGAAGATGTCTTGCCATGCGAAGCTTCATGACAAAATCATCAATAAGCTCCTGTGCACCGCTCTCGTCGAGCAGACCGTTCTTAATGTCTCGCTGAATATAAATGTCCAGGAAACTGCTGGTCCTTCCCAGAGACATTGCCGCACCATTCTGCTCCTTGATGGACGCAAGATAAGCAAAGTAGGTCCACTGAATTGCTTCTCTGGCATCCTTCGCCGGTGCAGAAATGTCATATCCGTACATTTTTGCCATCTCTTTCATTTTCTCAAGAAAGGCAATCTGCTGGTACAACTCTTCTGAGAGGCGGATGGTCTCTGTGTCAAATCCACTGTCCATGCCGACTTTCTTTTTGTCCTTTTTCTTTTCCTGAATCAGAAGGTCCACGCCGTACAGTGCAACTCTGCGGTAATCTCCGATAATTCTTCCGCGGCCATACGCATCCGGAAGTCCTGTGAGGATTCCTGCATGTCTTACCTTACGCATTTCCTCTGTGTAGACACGGAAGACGCCATCATTATGCGTTGTTCTGTACTGGAATTCCTGTTCTATCTTATCCGAAAGCTTGTATCCGTAAGCTGCACATGCCTGTCGTGCCATGTGAATTCCTCCAAATGGATTGACACCTCTCTTCAGCGGACGGTTGGTCTGTAGTCCTACGATCAATTCCTCTTCCTTGTCCAGATAGCCCGGCTGATATGCTGTAAGCGATGAAACTGTGGTGGTATCAATATCCAGTACCCCGCCAAAATTCTGTTCTACACTCAGCAGCTGGTTCAGTTTATTCATCAGCCTCTTTGTGCGTTCTGTCTCCTTCTGTAGAAATGATGCATTTCCTTCATATGAAGTCACATTTTTTTGAATAAAATTCCGTACATTAATCTCGTTCTGCCAACTGCCGTCTTGAAAATCTTCCCACTGTGTAAACCTCTGTGTTTCCATACCATTTCCTCCTTTTGATAGGTGATGCCCCTCGCATATGCTCAGCGGCAAGTCATCGGAGCACATCCATGCTCCTTCAAAAAATTGATAAAGTATCTCCGCTTCCAGATAGTCTTTTTAAGTAATGATGGATATTCACCAGATACGGCAATTTCCATGCAAGCATGAATTGCTGTGCATGGCTCATTACCCGCACAAAAAAGGCAATCCAAAAATGGATTGCCCAGACGGTCGGCTCATATGCATTCAATGCTCCCTTGTGGTTCTTCCACAATCTCCGTCAGTCACATTGAATGTAAATCTATGTTTTGAGTATATGGTATCAACGTGCGAAAGTCAATTAGGCAATTTAGCTAAATTTGTCATCATTTTTTCTCTCTTTCTTCTTTTTTCATCAAAACAAATTCTAATGATATTTTCTATTTTCATCTATTGAATATACATGGTATACTATTCGTGACAGCAATGAGCAGTGCCGACAGGCAACACCAAGAACCTGCTCAAAATTCAAACACATGGAGGTAAGAATATGAAATTTACATTTGCACACAACAATCTGAACGTATATGACCTTGAAAAATCCCTGGCTTTTTACAAAGAAGCTCTGGGACTTGAAGTTGTAAGAACAAAAGAAGCAAGCGACGGAAGCTTCACACTGAAATATCTTGGGGATGGAACTACACCGCATCAGCTCGAACTTACATGGATCAAAGATATGGAGCGCCCATACAATCTTGGTGACAATGAAATTCATATCGCTTTTCAGGTAGAAGATTTCAATGCAGCATATGAATTTCACAAAAAGATGGGATGCATTTGCTACGAGAACCCTGGTATGGGAATCTATTTTATCTCTGATCCGGATGGATACTGGCTGGAAATCGTTCCTGCAAAGTAACATTTTTCTTTATTCCCAAAAGAACTGTTGGGCAAAGAAGAATCGATGTGTGTTTTGACCGATAGCAAAAAAAGAAGTGATTCGTTTGAATCACTTCTTTTTTGCAACTTATATATTTGGTTTACTTATACCCTGATTCTTACCAGTATCTTACATAAGAAGATACTCTCACACTGCTGACTTTAACCGGTACGCCTGTCTGCTGCGCTTCGATCATCTGTCCACCACCAATATAGATTGCCACATGTCCAGGTGTCCAACAGATATCTCCTGGCTGTGGATCTGATACAATCGTTCCGCCTGCAAGCTGTGCTCCTGAAGTTCTCGGAATGCTGATACCAGCCTGTGCATGACAATACTGCGTCAATCCTGAACAGTCAAGTCCAGATCCCGGTGAAGTTCCACCCCATACGTAAGGTACACCAATCTGTGACCATGCTGCAGCTACAATAGCATCTGCTGCACTCTGGTTACCAGAGGAAGCATAATCATTGCCTGAACTGCTGTTATCTTCTTCATAATATGTATCATCCGATGATCCACCTGAATTAGAAGAATCATTATTGGAAGAGGTATCCTGTATTGATGCAATCTGATTTGTTGTTGTACCTGATGAAGATGAAGTAGCGCTTCCCTGAGACGATGCTGCCGCCTGCTGAGCTGCTGCTTCTGCCTCTGCTCTCGCCTGAGCCTCCGCTGCTGCTTTTGCTGCCGCTTCAGCCGCCGCCTTCGCAGCTGCTTCCTGAATTGCATTGTCTAAACTTGCAATCTCATCCTGCTTTGCCACCAAAGTGCTGTTCAGTTCATCTTTCTGGCTATCATACTGTACCTGAGTCTCCTGCAAAGAAGCCATCTGTGCTTCCAGCGTATCCTTCAGATCTGCAACCTCCTGCTTTGTCTCCACATATTCGTTCAACATGTTTCGATCATATGTATGAATGCTTTGTACATATTCAGCCTGCGTAAGCAAATCCGAAATACTTCCTGATGTCAAAATCTTCTCAAGTGCTGTATTGTCACCTTCCTCATACATGTACTTGATACGAAGCTTCATATCTTCATATTGCTGCTGTTCCTTCTCCTGTGCCGCAGCCAGATCAACTTCCGCTCTGGAAATCTGGTCTCCGGTTGTTATCAGCTGTTCTTCCAGATCACTAATCTGAGTCATCAGACTGCTCAACTGATTCTGAAGAGAACTGGCTTCGCTCTGTGCCGCTGCCTTCTGTTGTTGAAGCTTATTCGTATCCGTTGCCATAACCGGTGTCACGATTACCGTACTCATCGTAGTAACAGCTATAATCAATCTAAGAGTTTTTCTTTTCATAAATTCTCACCCATCCTATTATTTTTTTGATATACGTCCCCACATATACATGAGACAGGTATATACCAAGTTTTCTAAAATTACAACTTTTTTCTTCAAAAAAATGTAATTATCTGCAAGATTTTTTGTTAAAACGGTTAAATGATTGTCTTTTTTTGCTGAAACACTTGCATGAAAATCACTTTTCAACCTGTACCAGACAGAAAAAGACGGCATTTATCATACTTTCTCAAATGCCGTCTTACTTTGTCAAAACTAGTCAAATATTAAAAGATTCTTCTCACTGCTAAAATCGTGCTGTATGTTGCTGATGAATATCCAATACCGTGTGCATCATCGATTGCGTTCACAATCGTTCCGCCTCCGGCATAGATTCCAACGTGTCCGGAATAACAAATGATATCTCCGGGCTGTGCCTCTGAGTAGCTTACCCCATAGCCAACGCTTCTTAACGCACCGGAACTATGTGGAAGAGATACTCCAAAGGCTGCGTAAACTGACATTACAAACCCGGAGCAGTCACAGCCGTTGGTAAGACTTGTCCCACCCCATACATATGGATTGCCTACAAACTGTTCTGCATATCCTACAACTGATGATCCGGAACCACTTCCTGCATTAGAAGTGTCCCCTCCGGAGGAGTTGTCCGATGCATCGGGATTATCTGTGTTCGTATTGCCGGAGGATGAATTACCACCACCATTACTTGTGTTTACTACCGTCGTATCACCTGAACCATTAGAAGCTGTTCCACCATTGTCAACAAATGCCTCGTTGCTGCCTGTTGAAGTTCCAGCTGCTGCCGCTTGTGCTGCTGCCTCAGCTGCTGCTTTCTCTGCCGCCGCTTTCGCTGCTGCCGCCGCCGCTGCCTGAATCTGCTCATCCAAATTTGCAATCTCGCCCTGCTTCGCAATCAGTGTTGCGTCCAGATTTTCTTTTTCAGATGTGAACTCACTCTTCATATCTTCCATACTCGCCATATCGGCTTCCAGAGATGTCTTCAAATCTGAAATCTGCTGCTGAGTATCAACGTATTCTTGTAACATGTTACGGTCATATGTATGTAAGGTTGAAACATATTCTGCCTGGCTGAGCAGTTCTGAAATGCTGCCAGAGGTCAGAATCTTTTCGAGTGCTGAATTATCGCCCTCTTCATACATGTACTTGATACGAAGCTTCATATCTTCATACTGCTGCTTTTCCTTCTCCTGAGCCGCCTCCAGATCTACTTCTGCCTGGTTGATTTCCTCGCCCTTCGTTACCATGTTCGATTCCAGCTCATCGACCTTCTCCATGAGCTGCGTAAGCTCTGCCTGCAGCGAACTCACTTCTCCCTGGACCTGTGCTTTGCTGTTCTGCAGACTGCTTGTGCTATCTGTCGCCCCAACGGGTGTGACTACCATAGATGCAATCATTGCTGCCACTAATAAAGCTCTTCCTAATTTGTTCATATTTTATTATCCACCTGCTCATAAGTATCATATTATTTTTAATCTACTTGAACAGTATACTAGATTTGTAAAGAACTTTCAACAAATATTTAATATTTCTGTAACATTTCATATTTTTCAAGTTCTTACTGGACCGATAAATTCGTGTATCCCATAAGGCTCAGATCCACCTGTTCCGCCACGACACGGCCCTCCCTGATTGCCCATACCACCAGTGATTGTCCTCGGTGCACGTCCCCTGCCGCAAAAACATTTTCTACGGTGGTTGCATGTTCTCCCAAAGCTGTTTTTACATTTGTACGTCCGTCCACTTCTACCTTAAATGCTCTTGTCACATATTCCTGACTTCCCAGAAATCCTGCCGCAATCAGTACCAAATCCACTTCCACAGTATATTCACTTCCGGCAATCGGAACCATCATCATGCGTCCGGTCTTTTCATCTTTTTCAGATTCCAATTTTACCAGAACTGCTTTGCACACATTTCCATTCTTATCTTTGATAAATTCTTTTACTGTTGTGGTGTACACACGCGGGTCATGTCCGAATACTGCTGCTGCTTCCTCCTGACCATAATCAGTCTTGCAGACTCTCGGCCACTCCGGCCACGGATTGGTCTCCATTCTCTGATCCGGTGCCTTCGGCATCATCTCTAACTGAATCACCGATTTCGCACCATGCCTCATGGATGTTCCGACACAGTCATTTCCAGTATCACCACCTCCGATTACCATGACCTTTTTCCCTTTTGCGGAAATGTAATCACCGTCTTTCAGCACCATATTATTGGCCCATAATGATTTTGTGGTCGATTTAAGGAAGTCTACGGCAAAGTAAATCCCCTTTGCATCTCTTCCCGGTACACTGATATCTCTAGGGTTAGATGCTCCGCAACAAAGGATAACTTTGTCGAACTCTTTTAAAACTACAGCGGCTTTCACATCTTTTCCTACATCACAGCCTGTCCGAAATTCCACACCCTCTTCTTCCATGATTGCAACCTTACGGTCAATAATCTGTTTCTCCAGCTTCATGTTCGGGATGCCGTACCTGAGAAGTCCACCCACTTTATCTTCACGCTCGAAGACTGTCACGGAATGTCCGCGTTTATTCAGCTGATCTGCCGCTGCAAGTCCAGAGGGACCTGAGCCGATAACAGCCACTTTTTTTCCAGTACGGACAGCCGGAGGGCATGCTTTTGCATAACCATTTTCGTATGCATTCTCAATAATTCCGTATTCATTTGCCTTGGTAGATACCGGGTCCTCGTGCAGTCCGCAGGTACATGCCGCCTCACAGAGAGCCGGGCAGACTCTGGATGTGAACTCCGGGAAGTTGTTCGTCTTTTTCAGACGATAGTAGGCTTCCTCCCAGTTTCCATTGTAAATCAGGTCATTCCACTCCGGAACCAGATTGTGAAGCGGACAGCCGCTGGCCATCCCCATAATCATCTCTCCAGACTGGCAGAATGGAACGCCGCACGCCATACATCTTGCTCCCTGAATTTCCTGCTCTTCCATCGTAAGAGGCGTATGGAACTCCCGAAAATGTTTCAATCTCTCTTTTGGTGTTTCTGCTACCTTATCTTGTCTTTCATAATCCATAAATCCTGTTGGTTTTCCCACTTTTATCGCCTCCTATCTTCCGTTTTTGATTGCGTAAAACGCTTCTATCTTCGCCTGCTCGCTGCTGAGTCCTTTTTCTTCCATCTGCAAGATCATCGAAGTCATACGTTCATAATCTTCTGGAATAATCTTCTTGAACTTGGGCAGATAATCCTTGAAATTCTCAAGAATCTCTTTTCCGATTTCAGAGTTTGTGTAGGCAACGTGTTCATTTACCATCTCTTTGATTGCCATGACATCAAATTTGTCTGTGACACGCTCGATGTTGACCATATCTTTATTTACTTTTTTGTAAAGGTCATTGTCCATATCCAGCACATATGCGATACCACCGCTCATGCCGGCTGCAAAGTTCTTGCCGGTCTTGCCAAGAACAACCACTCTTCCGCCAGTCATATATTCACATCCATGATCGCCAACCCCTTCTACGACCGCTGTCGCACCGGAATTACGGACACAGAATCTCTCTCCTGCCACACCGTTGATAAATGCTTTTCCGCTGGTCGCACCGTAGAGGGCAACGTTACCGATGATGATGTTCTCATCCTGTTTGAACTTGATTCCCTGCGGTGGGCAGACTACCAGCTTACCACCGGAAAGTCCTTTTCCAAAGTAATCGTTACTGTCTCCAATCAGTTCCAGCGTCAGTCCTTTCGGGATGAACGCTCCATAGCTCTGACCACCGGCACCGTTACATTTGATTACATAAGTATCCTCTTCCAGCCCTTCCGGATAACGTTTTGTGATCTCCGATCCAAAAATGGTTCCGAAGGTTCTGTTGATATTTGTTACATCGACTTCCATGCTGCGTTTCTGTTTCTTCTCAAGTGATGGAAGAAGCTTCTTCACAAGAATGGTTTCATCCAGTGTCTTCTCCAGTTCGAAATCATATTTCTTCTTCGGGTTAAAGATAACACCTGTCTTCTCCTTTGCATAAGGATTATCCAGAATCCTTGTCAGATTCAGCGTGGCTGCGCGCTCTGATGTCTCGCTCTCCTTCACCTTCAAAAGATCGGTACGTCCTACCAGCTCGTCAATGGTCTTCACGCCTAATTTGGCCATGTATTCTCTCAGATTTTCAGCAATAAAGCGCATGAAATTCACTACGTACTCCGGTTTTCCTGCAAAACGTTTGCGAAGCTCTGGATTCTGGGTTGCGATTCCAACTGGACAGGTATCCAGATTGCAGACTCTCATCATAACGCATCCCATAGTCACAAGTGGTGCTGTCGCAAATCCAAATTCCTCTGCGCCAAGGATGGCTGCTATGGCAACGTCACGGCCACTCATTAGTTTTCCATCGGTCTCGACACGTACTCTTTCACGAAGTCCATTTTGAATCAGTGTCTGATGAGTCTCAGCAAGACCAAGCTCCCATGGAAGTCCTGCATTGTGGATGGAGCTTCTCGGTGCTGCCCCGGTACCGCCATCATAACCAGAAATCAGGATCAGCCCTGCGCCGGCCTTTGCAACACCGGCTGCAACAGTACCCACACCAGCCTCGGATACAAGCTTCACAGAAATTCTCGCATCTTTGTTTGCATTCTTGCAGTCATAGATTAGCTGCGCTAAATCTTCTATAGAATAGATGTCGTGATGAGGCGGTGGGGAAATCAGTCCCACACCAGGGGTAGAATGACGCGTCTTGGCAATCCAAGGATATACCTTGCCTGCCGGAAGATGTCCGCCTTCTCCTGGTTTTGCACCCTGTGCCATCTTGATTTGAATCTCTTTTGCGCTGACAAGATAGCGTGAGGTCACACCGAATCGCCCGGACGCTACCTGCTTGATTGCAGAACATTTGTCGCTGTCAAGCCTCTCGATGTCTTCTCCGCCTTCACCGGAGTTTGATTTGCCGTGAAGTTGATTCATGGCAAGTGCCAGTGTCTCATGAGCTTCCAGGGAAATGGAACCGTAAGACATCGCACCTGTCTTAAATCTTGTCACGATAGAATCCACGCTTTCCACCTCGTCAATGGAAATGCCTTTCTTTGGATAGACGAATTCTAACTGGCCACGGAGATTGATGTGTTCGCCTTCTGCGTTGACCATCTCGGTATACTGTTTGAACAGATTGTAGTCCCCGCGTTTTGTCGACTGCTGAAGCATATGAATGGTCTGCGGATTGTACAAATGCTTTTCTGCACCGCTCTTTGCCTTGTGACGTCCCACGCTGTTCAGCGTCATATCCACCTGCAATCCCAATGGATCAAATGCCTGGGAATGAAATTCCGTGTAGTCCTTTGCAATTTCTTCGATTCCGATTCCACCGATGCGGCTTACTGTATCGGTAAAATATTTGTTGATGAACTCTTCCTTCAGTCCAATTGCTTCAAAAATCTTAGCACCCTGGTAGGACTGAATCGTAGAGATACCCATTTTTGATGCAATCTTAACAATTCCATGGAGCACTGCATAGTTATAGTCATCCACTGCCGCATAATAATCCTTGTGGAGCTGTTTGGAATCAATCAGCTGACGGATGGACTCATGTGCAAGATACGGGTTGATTGCACAGGCACCATACCCAAGCAGTGTTGCAAAATGATGCACCTCTCTTGGCTCTCCAGTCTCCAGAATCACTGCCACTGAGGTTCTTTTCTTTGTGCGAACCAGATGCTGCTGAAGTCCGGATACTGCGAGAAGTGACGGAATTGCAACATGGTATTCATCCACACCGCGGTCACTTAGAATCAGTATATTGGCTCCTTCATGGATTGCACGGTCTACTTCAATAAACAGGTAATCAATGGCTTTTTCAAGACTTGTATTCTTATAATAAACGGTTGGAATCTCTGCAACCTTAAATCCGTCCACCTTCATCCTCTTGATTTTCAAGAGATCGGTATTGGTCAGAATCGGATCGTTGACTTTCAGCATCTTGCAGTTTTCTTCCCGCTCTTCCAGAAGGTTTCCATCCTTTCCCACATAATAAGTAGTAGAAGTAATGACCTCCTCGCGCATGGCATCGATCGGAGGATTGGTAACCTGAGCAAACAGCTGTTTGAAATATCCAAACAGTGGCTGCTGTACTTCTGAAAGTACTGCAAGCGGCGCATCAATTCCCATCGCACCGATTCCCTCGGCACCATTTTTTGCCATATTTAATATAGAAGTCTTCACATCTTCATACGTATAGCCAAATGCTTTCTGAAGTCTTGTACATTCATTCTTTGTGTAGATTGGAACATCTTCATTCGGAATCTTAAGCTCTGACAGGGAAATGAGGTTGCTGTCAAGCCATTCGCCATACGGCTGCTTATTGGCGTAATACTCTTTTAATTCCTCATCGTCAATCACCTTTCCTTTTACGGTATCTACAAGAAGCATCTTTCCCGGATGCAGTCTTTCCTTTACCACGATCTTGGTAGGATCAATGTCCAGTACACCTACTTCTGAGGAAAGAATCAGCTGATCGTCATCTGTAATGTAATATCTGGAAGGTCTCAGTCCATTTCGATCCAGGACAGCCCCCATATAATCTCCATCTGTAAACAGAATCGATGCTGGGCCGTCCCAAGGCTCCATCATCGTTGCATAATATTGGTAGAAGTCCTTTTTGTTCTGTGACATACTACGGTTGTTCTCCCAAGGTTCCGGAATTGCAATCATCACTGCAAGTGGAAGCTCCATTCCACTCATCACCATAAATTCCAATGCGTTATCCAGCATGGCGGAGTCCGAACCTGAAGCACTGATAGCCGGAAGTACTTTATGCAATTCCCCTTTCAAATGCTCGGATTCCATCGTCTCCTCACGGGCGCGCATCTTGTCCGCATTACCTCGAATAGTATTGATTTCACCATTGTGTACCATCAGACGGTACGGATGTGCTCTTTGCCAGCTCGGTGTCGTGTTGGTACTAAAGCGGGAATGTACCAGTGCAATTGCAGACTCATAATCCGGATCCTGCAAGTCAGCAAAGAACAGGCGGAGCTGTCCCACCAGAAACATTCCTTTGTAAGCGATGGTTCTGCTTGATAACGATACTACATATGTGTCATCACTGCTCTGCTCGAAAATGCGTCGAACTACATATAATCTCCGGTCAAAATCAATTCCTTTTTCTATCTTCGCCGGTCTCTCGATAAATGCCTGCATAATACATGGCATACAATCCACTGCTTTCTTTCCGAGAACATCTGGTTTTACCGGAACTTCTCTCCAGCCGAGAAATTTCAATCCCTCTTTTTCAACGATGACCTCAAAAATATTTTTTGCCTGATTTCTCTTGAGCTCATCCTGCGGGAAGAAAAACATTCCCACTCCATAATCTCTCTCTGAACGTAAAAAGATGCCGAAAGGTTTACAGACCTTTGAGAAAAACTTGTGTGAAATCTGTAATAAAATTCCTACACCGTCTCCGGTCTCACCTTCGGCATCCTTGCCAGCTCTATGTTCTAAATTTTCTACAATCTTCAGTGCGTTCGCCACTG
>JAQVCP010000160.1 GCA_028689735.1 Hespellia sp.
AAAACCGCTGGTTATTGTGGAGTGCGGATTTTTAAGCAACTGGGAGGAGGCCGGGCTTCTGGATACGCAGGAGTATCAGGAGAAGATGGCGGAGGCAATCTGTGCAGGGGTGATGGAGTATTTGGAGAATTTTTAATATCCATCTAAATATTTGTGCTGTATTCTACCCTCTTTCAGGCTGAATCGTACTAAGAGTATCCGTGTTTGGAAATAGAAAAGCCTTCTGCTAAAGTTTTTACTATCAGCCCCATAAAGTTGTGGATGATAGAAAAAGAATTTTAGCGGAAGACCTTTCCTGGCATTTGGTAAAATAGACAAATCTACAGGAGATATTTGTATAATTCTTTATCAGGACTTGCAATTACGACCTGGTTAATCAAAAGGCCGGTTTCTTCGGCAGTCTTTGCCCCGGAACGAACACTCATTTCGACAGCGCCTACATCACCGGTCAGAGTGACGAAGGATTTCCCCCCGATTCCGGTTCCCAAGCGAACCTCAATCAGTTCCACATTTGCCGCCTTTACTGCCGCATCGGCAGCCGTGATAGCAGCGGTGACAGAGAAGAACTCCAAAACTCCAAGGGCTTTCAGGGAGGATGGCATTGAGGCAAGATTGATTGCATCGATGACTTGTGGGTGGATACGTGGGATGAGCAGTTGGTCGATGACATTGGCACTGGCAGCTTCAGATCCGGCTTTTAAGGAGGTCTTCACGGCAGAGACTTCTCCGGAAATCAAAATCTGGTATTTCCCTGGGCAGCTTGGCCGGGCAGCAATCAGCTTGATTGCCGCAGCCTTTATCATCTTATCAGCGGCAAGAATGCCCTTTGCGATACTATTTAATTCTAAAAATCCTATGGTTATCATGATGCACTCCTCCTAATTGTTACTGATGAATCAGAAACTGCGGTTACTTGACCATCAAGACTGGCATGAATGTTGGCTCCCAGAGACTTCTCGGGAATTGCTCCGATTAGCTGGCCCACGGTGACGCTATCCCCGACAGCGACAACAGGGGCGGACGGAGCGCCGATATGCTGGCTCAGCGGAATCGTCACTTCCTCAGGTGTCAGCTCAATACACTCATCAATCCGATAATCATAATACTGGGCAACACCCAGTCGGTAAGCCATCTTTTTGGATGGAGCACGGCGGTAACTGCGTTCTTCCAGTTCGTGGAATGTTGCATCCGGCTTTGGATAACGGAATTGTTTCTTCCGTAATTCGTCCTTAAGGAACACATTGACCTGACGAGGCGCAAGTCCCATCGGACAGGCGTATGTCTCGCAAAGACCACACTCGCTGCAGATCATTGCCTGCTGTACATCCTTATCCTCTAAAATGAAATCCAGATTCTCAGCATAAGCAAGCTTTCGCATAATCTTATGCGGCTGAAGCGGATGACCAGTCAAGTAGCGCGGACACATCTGCGTACAGTAGGAACACTGGATGCAGGAAGCCTTTGCTCTGTTCAGAATGGTTTTCAGCGGAACGCTCTTTCTTCGGACGAGTTCTGTGTCGTCGGGAACAATGAGTATTCCGGAAGTCGTCTTAGTGACCACCATGTCGGCAATGTCTTCTTTGGAGAAGAATTTGCCCATCATAGGTCCTCCGACTACAATATGATAATCGGTAAGCAGCGACCCGCCGGCAGCTTCGATACATGCCGGGAGTGAGGTGCCCAGCGGTACATGAAGAATGGTCGGATGGGCAGCTGCCCCGGTTACCGTCAGATATTTGTGGGTGAATGGCAGCTTCTGATGTGCCTCATAAATGCAATATGTAGTGGCCAGATTTGATACAACGGCCCCAACATCCAGCGGGATACCGGTTGGAGGAACGGTATGTCCGGTGACATCGCAGACCATAATCTGCTCATCACCCGCCGGATAGAAGTTGCGCATTTTATAGAGCTGGACGTTGCTCTTTGCAGAAGCAACTGCGCGCTCCAGACTTTCGATTTCCTCAGTATATGTCTCTTTTAAAGCAATGAAAACTTTCTGTGCCTTCACCATATTGGCAACTAATTCCACTGCGGTAATGATCTCTGGTGCTTTCGTCTTCATCAGATAACGATCCGTTCTAAGCAGGGGCTCACATTCCGCTGCATTGATGATCAGATATTCCACTGTGCAGCTTAATTTCACATGAGTCGGAAATCCTGCACCCCCACATCCGACGATACCGGCATCTTTTATTTCTTGTAGTAGACCCATCTTACACACTCCTTTATTTTAAAAAACCGTATCAAGCAACAAAGCGGATTGCACATATCGTATACGCAAATGTGTTAACTTCACATGTTCTAATTATATAAGCAGAGACACCGTAAGACAATTCACAGGACAATCTAAAATGATGTAATATCCAAGACTGGAAACCGAAAAGCGAATAGTCTGAAAATAACACAGAAATAGTGAGGGATGTGTTTAAGGGAAGGTTTAGAAGTATGTTAAATTGAGATTAGAACAAACTATGCAGAAAGCATGAAGAGAGGTACTGGCAGAGAAGGAATAAGGGAAGGAGGTTCAAAAATGAGGAGAAAGATTCTGATGATTGCCGGAGATTTTACAGAAGATTACGAGGTTATGGTTCCTTATCAGGCCTTGGAAATGCTGGATATCCAGGTAGATGTGGTGTGTCCCGATAAAAGGAAAGGAGAGTGCATTAAGACTGCAATCCATGATTTCGAGGGAGATCAGACCTACACAGAAAAACCGGGACATTTGTTTATTCTGACAGAGACATTTCGAAGCGTCCGGCTGGAGACCTATGACGGGTTATTCCTGACAGGGGGACGGGCACCAGAGTATCTGAGGCTGAATCAGAGTGTACTTGATATGACCCGCTACTTTATGGAACTAAACAAACCGGTAGCGGCAATTTGTCATGGAATACAAATACTTACCGCAGCGGATTGTGTGAGTGGACGAACCTTGACGGCATACCCGTCAGTGGCTCCCGAGATCAAGGCGGCGGGCGGGACTTATGTAGAGATGGCACCGGATGCGGCATGGGTAAGTGGCAATCTGGTGACAGCACCGGCATGGCCGGGGAACGTAGCGATTCTAAGAGAGTTTCTGAAATTATTGAAGCTATGACAGCTGATTTATCTACATTTCTATAGATAATATGAAGTGACCTCACAGTTGTAGATTCGTGGATTTACCTGTAAACTATTAATAGTTGAAGATTAATGGTAACAGGGATTACCGCATACAAAAGGAGGCCACATATGAACAGTATAA
>JAQVCP010000161.1 GCA_028689735.1 Hespellia sp.
TGAAAGCGGATTCGCAATAAATGTACCGATCATGCTGGTGAACAGGCGAAGACACCAGGCATTCATTAACAATAAAAAGAACTGGCCGCCAAGCATCCGGCACCAGCTCTTGAAGATGTTGCTTGTAGCCTGGCTGGAGCCAGTAGCAAAAGCTACCGGTGCGGTATAGACCAGCACGCCTAATAAAATGTAACGTTCCGCTGCTTCAAAGAGCAGTTTAAGATAGTTCCATGCCAGGATCAGAACGAGAATCAGTGCAATCAGGGCAACTGCACCGTTTGCGCAGACTCCTAAGATTACTGTGATGACGGAATTGAAGTCTGCAAACTGAATCGGCGGGAGCTCTTCCGTCAGAATCCAGTTATAAGGCGTCCCGGCAATGCCAAGTAAGAGTTCCACGATTTCCTGGGCGTAAAAGACCAGAAAAATGAATATAAAACTGCGGAGCGATAATTTGATGGGATCTTCGGCTTCAATGCCGGCTCCCAAAAAGTAATTTTTAAATAACTGCCAGATCCAGTTCAGCATGATCAGTCCAATGGCAAGTGCCATAAAGACCTGATACAAGGTTTCTGCTGCTGGAAAATAACGGAGAAATGTGTCCATGGAGCATCCGAGTGCGCCCAGAACAGATGTGGTAATCAGATCTAAAATGTTCATCACCTGTTCGGCAATCCATTCCACGATTCCATCTAAAATTCCCATGTTGGAGACTCCTTTCCTGCCTTATCCATTCCACTGCCCTCCGGCGAAGAATGGCGTAATGTAGGCCATGATAAATCCAAGCCCGTTTAAGATAGCCCAGGTGATGATGATGCGCTTAAGCCATGCACGGGATTCATCCACGGTCTTCCCAGATTTTGAGAAGTTCATAAGAAGCAGAGCAACGGATGCGGTTACCACGGCTGCAATCGTGGAGATTAAAACAATCTGCGCATAGACATCTTTCATGATTTCCTGTGCTTTGTCCCACATCGTGGCCGCAAAGACCGGCTGCACGGTTCCCAAAAGCATAGTGGATAATAAAAAGGCTGCATAAAGCAGACGTCCCCGGTTGATGCGCAGCTTTTTCGGAATTAAGTCTTTTTGTTGATTCACGTATAGTACCTCCTTAAAAAGCCGGAGCTATATTCCAGCTCCGGCGGTGCTTACAGTTTCCTTGCCTCTATCTAAGACGAACCGGATATACCGGAGCGCCGTATGATTACTTCACCTCCCTGCATGAAAAAAGCAGCGATATACCGGAAAGCCAGAGGCGGGCATTTCCAGATCGCTGCTTAGATCTGCATATAATAATGACAATATCAATTCTAACATGGAGCTTTTACCGCTACAATCGCAGAACTGTGCCATCTTCGGAAGAAACTGTGCCAATATTCTGCCTGAAAATAGTGTTAGAAGAACTAACTCTAATGGATACTGTATGAGAACTTTGAAAGAACATATACTAGAGTTACTTAACTAACACCGATAGAGTTAGTTAGTGAAGGAGGTATGAATGAAAGGTGCGATTGTTACAGGACTCGGGAAAAATATAAAGAAATGCAGGGAAAAGGCAGGTCTTACACAGGAAAAACTTGCGGAAATGGTGGGAATCAGTCCCAATTACCTAAGTGCATTGGAACGGGAAGCGAAAGTTCCGGCAGTAGATACCTTTGTACGCATACTAAACGTAATCGGTCTTCCTTTGGATGAGATGTTGGAGGGAATCCTCCAGACAGAGACGAAAACGCATTGTTCACGTTTAGAGAAACGTATTGGGAACCTTCCACTACATAAGCAGCGGAAAGTGTACCGAATTATAGATGAGATTTTGGATGAACTAGAAAACTGGGAAGAGGATCATTAGAAAAACGGCAATGGGGAGCGAACCTGTTGCTGTTTTTTTGTTCTTGGAAATAAAAATAGGATTGCGGATTAAAACAGGCAGTATATTGCATGAATAATATTGAAATGGGTATTAACTGATGTGCTCATATTTGTTATACTAACTCTAATAGTGTTATAATATATAACTCTAAACACTATAGGAGAGGATGGGAAAGCATGAGAAGAGGAAAAATGGTTCTGACATGTCTGGTAATAGGGGTGACCGGCATATTATGTGGCTGGTATGGAAGAAAACTTCTGGATGATCAGACCATTGATTTTTCATTACAAAAGGAGGGTTCAGAAAATGTGGAATGGGAATCAAAGAAACCAGAAGCGGCAAAGAGCACGTTGAAGAATGTGAAAAAGTGCTGGCTATGCGGAAATGATAATCGGTCAATGATGGGATACTTACGGAAATTTGATGATCTCGGAATTATCTGTGTGAATGACTGGTATGTCATGGATTTTCAAATACGAAACCGAGATGAGGAGGGAAATCTAATTGGATCGCAGGGTCATTCATCGATGACGACTGTTGGGAATGGAAAGGAAGCCTGCTTTTTTCAAACGAATCGGAATTCAGACCGGGGAATTTCAGAAATCAGTGTAGAGCCGGGCAAGGAAAGCGTCCTGAATGTGACCAGGATCAAGAGCCATTTGTGTCAGAATTGTCTGGATAAGGTACTGGAGACCATGGAAACCTATGGCGCAGTTGGCGAGCCGGCAAAACCAGTAGATCTGTGTCTGGTGGATTTTAAGACATTGGAGCTCTATCCACTGCAGGAGCAGAACCGTTCCTATTATATTCGGGATTATTATGTAAGGATAGAGCCAAAAGAGCAGGAAGTTGATGTCATGGCAGTATACGCACCGGTGCAGGAGAATGCAGAATAGAGAATGCGTAAATGCAGTGACTTATAGAAACGTGTATGATAAAATAGATGTAAATCCAGATTCGAAGATAAAAGTAATCGCAAGAGCTTTATGTAAAAATATTTTGATTTGGAAATTAAAGGTTGAGGAGACATGAAATTATGAAGAAGCAGACTATAATCACGATTTTGATGTTGCTATGCACAGTAGTTGTATCTGGCTGTGGTCAAACAAAATCAGATGAAACAACAAAACAACTTATAGAAGTAACAGATACTAACGGAAATATTGTCCGACAGGAGACAGATAATCAAAAAATTAAAGACCTGACTATAAATGAACAGATTAAAGAGTGGAAGGATGTGGATTCCCTTCCGAAAAATGCGGAACATCTGTATGATTTCACATCCTATATGCTTGTTACCGATTCTAAAGACAGTTCGGATGCAGAGATTGTCGTAGACAAAGAGATTCTTTACT
>JAQVCP010000162.1 GCA_028689735.1 Hespellia sp.
GAAGATGACGAGAAATGCACTCCAAAGCTGGAGTCAATGATGAGCATGCTCCCTTCCTATACAAGACTTGGTATGGGTGCTCTGCTGCCACATAAGAACCTGGAGTTGACTCAGGAGAACAAGGTCCTGGTTGATGGCATGCCCTGCGACTCTCTTAAGCAGAGAGAGGCAATACTCAATTTATATACGCCTAATAGCAGATGTATCCAATTTGATGATCTGAAACTGATGAAGAAGATGGAACTGCGAGAAGTCTTTACAGGGATGGATGTGGTCTATGTCTACCACAACCAGATTGATGCCCGAGGGGACAAATTTAACACAGAGAATGAAGTCTTCACTGCCTGCTATGAAGCCGTTGATGAAGTCTTCACCATGATTAAGCGCATCTCAACAAACGCCAATACACTGCACTTTATCGTTACGTCGGACCATGGGTTTATATACAAACGAGACAAGCTTCAGGAAACCGACAAAATCATCCATGTGGCGGACAAAGACGCCTTTATCAATCGTCGCTTCATCGTTGCACAAGACGCACTGGAAGACGATGGGATCACATCTTACTCCATGGATAAGGTCCTTGGGAACAAAGACACCAAGTGGGTTTCTGTTCCAGTGAGCTCTAATGTATTCAAGGTCACAGGCGGCGGTCAGAACTTTGCTCATGGCGGATCTTCTCCTCAGGAGATGCTTGTTCCGGTCATTGATGTCAAAGTCGAAAAAGGCCACGCAGATACAAGACCCGCACAGATCGTCTTGGTCAGCATGGTCCAAAAGATCACGAACCTGATTTCTTCTCTGGACTTCATCCAGTCTGAGCCAGTCAGTGATGTAATCAAAGAGACAAGCTATAAAGTGTTCTTCATTTCCGAAGATAATGAAAAAATCTCCAATGAGTGCATATATATTGCAGACAAAAAGGATAATGAGCCCAGTAAGCGGATTTTCAGATTGAAGTTCAACTTCAAAAACAAGCAGTATGACAAATCAAAACAGTACTATTTGGTAGCCTATGATGAGAAAAATGATTTAGAAGTCTTGCGTCATGGCGTCGTGATGGACATTGCCTTCGCGGATGACTTTGGCTTCAGTTTATAAGGGGGTGTAAACCGGTGAGCGAACTTGAAAAAGACCATGATGCAATCGAAATAGAGCAATTCGAGGATGATTTTGATATTAAGGAAGATATTGAGCCAGTTGTTGAGACTGTGGTCAGTTCCAACAACCATCTCAACGATAAGCTCAACGAGGTCTTTGCGGGCAAAATCGTCCGCAAAGATCTGACCAAGAAGATCAAGGAAGGTGCCAACGTCCCTGTATACGTCCTGGAGTATCTCCTTGGCATGTACTGCGCCACGACTGAAGAAGAAGCCATTGCGGATGGTGTCCATAATGTAAAAGGCATCCTGGCTGAGAATTTTGTCCGGCCCGATGAGGCTCAAAAGATCATCTCAAAGTTAAGGGAACGCGGCAGTTACACTGTCATCGATAAAGTGGCGGTTAAACTCAACTATCGCCAGGACATCTATGAAGCGGAGTTTTCCAACCTGGGAATCAAAAATGTGCCGATTTCAGAGCGATACCCTTCTGACTTCGAGCGGTTACTCAGCGGTGGTATCTGGTGCATCGTGCAGTTGGAATATTTTTACGATGAAGCAGATAAGAGCAGAATCCCGTTCATTATCTCCAAGCTGACACCGATTCAGATGCCGAATCTGGACATGAATGAAGTGTTAGGTGGCAGAGCTCAGTTCACCAAGGATGAGTGGATCGATGTCATCCTGCGATCGATTGGAATGGAACCTTCAAGATTTACACCAAGAGTCAAAATGTTATTGCTCGCCAGGATGATCCCACTGGTGGAAAACAACTTCAACTTCTGCGAGCTGGGTCCGCGAGGAACCGGTAAATCACATGTCTACAAAGAGATCTCACCGAACAGTATTCTGGTTTCCGGCGGACAAACCACAGTAGCAAATCTCTTCTACAACATGTCCAATAAGACAGTCGGTCTTGTCGGAATGTGGGACTGTGTCGCTTTTGATGAGGTCGCTGGGATCACCTTCAAAGATAAAGATGGCATCCAGATCATGAAGGACTATATGGCATCCGGCTCCTTCTCCAGAGGAAAAGAAGAAAAGAACGCTTCAGCATCCATGGTATTTGTCGGCAACATCAATCAAAGTGTTGATGTTCTACTGAAGACATCGCACTTGTTTGATCCTTTTCCGGAAGCCATGGCGTACGACAGTGCATTCTTTGACCGTATGCACTGCTATCTGCCAGGCTGGGAGATCCCGAAATATAGACCTGACTTCTTCACCAATGAATATGGCTTCATCACCGACTATCTCTCTGAGTTTTTAAGAGAGCTGAGAAAGACATCCTATTCGGATGCAATAGATCAGTATTTCAAGTTAGGTAATAACTTAAATCAGCGTGATGTAATTGCCGTCCGAAAAATGGTATCCGGGCTGATCAAGTTGATCTATCCAAACGGTAAGTTCAAAAAGGAAGATGTTGAAGAGATCCTCCGATTTGCACTGGAGAGCCGCCGCCGCGTCAAAGAACAGCTTAAAAAGATCGGTGGCATGGAATTTTACGATGTGAACTTCTCCTACATTGACAATGAAGACTTTACCGAGGAATTCGTTCCAGTACCAGAGCAAGGTGGTGGCAAGCTCATTCCTGAGGGGCTGCATAAACCAGGGCAAGTATACACGGTCGCTCGCGGTAAATCGGGGATGCTAGGGGTCTTCAAACTCGAAACGGAAATGGTCACCGGCTCCGGAAAGTTTGAACGAACCGGTATTGGCTCGGATCGCGAAGCTAAAGAGTCCATCGACACAGCTTATCGATATTTAAAGGCCAATAGCAAGAATGTCAGCGGTACTATCAGCACCTCAACCAAAGACTATCTAATGCACCTTCAAGACTTAAACGGCATCGGCATCACAAACCAATTATCCTTGACTGCATTTATTGGGCTTTGTTCTGCTGCACTTCACAAACCAGTGATCAGCAGCTTGGCGGTCCTTGGAAATCTTAGCATTAGCGGAACGATTATAAAGGTTGAGGAACTAGCAAATGTGCTTCAAGTCTGCCTGGACAGTGGTGCAAAAAAAGTGCTCTTGCCTATTACTTCAGCAGCAGATATGGCTTCGGTTCCGCCGGAACTTATGGGCAAGT
>JAQVCP010000078.1 GCA_028689735.1 Hespellia sp.
TTCGCATTGTAACTTTCCGGATCACCTGCCACTACACCACTGGCATGTACTACGTATTTTTTAGGTATCACCGTCTTTTTTACGGTTCCACCTTCTCCCATACTATCGGTCGATTTTCCTGCATCCGAATTCTGGCTCTGAAAGTATGCGTCTTGATCAAGAATCAGAAACATCTGGTCTTTCGTAAAATCGATATCCGGACGCTCTCCAGTCTCCCAGTAACCTTTCCCAGTCTTCTTGTCATAGAACATATTGATCACGCCATTCCCCACAACGAGTTCCAGTTGTTTTCCCTCTGCCTGTGGAAGTTTCCCGCCATCTGTAAGCTGTATATTCTGTGCCTCCAGGCCTTCATGAGTCATTCCAACCAGCTGAATATATCCCATATATTTTCCTTGTAAAATCAGGGTACTCATTTCAATAATAGGCGTGACACTCTTTACATGCTCCAGTTGCGCCAGCTCTGCCACCACATCGTCAGTAACATACTTGGTTGCCTCCTGTTCCTTGGAATTGCTGTCCGAGGAAACCATACTGCTTCCAACAGCTTTTCCAGTTACGTTAATGCTCGTCATGCCACCAGACTGCTCTACCTCTCGGTACATCGACTGCTGCATTCCAAGACCGAGGGAAATCATCACAACAATGGAAGCGACACCAATCACAACACCTAAGACTGTCAAAAAGGTCCGGAGCTTGCGGCGTTTGAGGTTTCCACTACTCATCCTCAGTAAGTCTATTAAGCTCATCCACCAAATCCTCCTCTTCACCGGTCTGTTTCTTTTTTCTTCTCCGAACTACCAGTACAATGATAATCGCAATCACGAGCACAATTCCAATGACAATGGGAATGATCGGAACGGATTTCTGAGGTTCTGCCTCTACTGGTGCCGTTTCCATCGCTGCCGCTGCCGGGGTAATTCCCACCGAAAATTCCTGCTCCGTCGTTGACACATTTCCGGCATCATCTTCATAAGAAACTGTCATTTTGCATTTTTGATCCGGGCTCATTTCTTTGCTCGCTGTAATCATTCCGTCAATGGCACCAGTTCCTCCAGAATCCACATTTCCGACGAAAACTTCGCTCTCGTCTATTCCATCACCTGTGAATTTTACTTTTACGTTATAAAGTTTAATTCTTCCTGTATTATAAAGGCTGCAGGAAATATTTGCTTCCTCACCTATGGCAATACTCTCTGGACTAATCTCCAGCTTGCTGAATTCAAACCGGGCCGGCTGCTTCACCGGAACTGCCAGACTAGAGGCTCCCTCATATTGCGCGGCATCCTTATCCTCATATTTCATGGAAAGATTGATACTATACGGTTTTTGCACCAAATCTGCCCTCGCATTCATATCGATAGAAATATCCTTCACTTCTTCCGTTCCAATCTTATCAAGAAAAATCGAGCTGGAACCAGATACCGGCAGAAATGCCGGAGCCTCCGCTGCTGCTTCCGTTCCCGATGATGGTGCCTGCACATCAAAAAGCATATTGGACACCGCTGTTTTTGTGGAAGTATTCTTCACATGGACAATCAGCTTGAAGTTGGTTCCTGCCCGCACTTCTGCAGGCTCCGTGTCAAACCCTGTCACAATCACTCTTGGAACTGATGCAGGATCCGTGTTTCCACCAGAGGAAGTTACCGTTCCATTTGCAACACCTGTATCGCTAAAAACCATTCCGCCATCACTGTTTTCTTCCGGCACTTCCGGATCCGGTTTTGCCTCCGGCTCTGGCGTCGGCTCTGGTGCTGGCTCTGGCTTCACCTCCGGTGTACTCTGTTTCAAAGTCATCTTTACGAAAATATTTTTCACAGTCTCCTCTGCTCCATCATAAGAGAGAAGGAATTCCAGCTTGTAATAATTTTTTTCAACATCTCCGCGTGCCGTAAAAGAATAAGTCAGCTCATCAGAAGCCCCGTCAGCCAGCGTAGCAATGTTCTGTGTATAGTCCTGCTCATTTATCTCAAAGGGCCATCCATCTGTGTTTTCCTTTAGCGTCGGAGTCACCCGAACATTCGTCACATCCGCACCTGTATTGTTCGTCACGACCAGAACCATTTCTTTTGTTTCCGGTACCTCTCCCCTTACATCGTATGTAAGCACCTCGTTATCCTTCGTTCCCAAGGTGACGGTACCCGCCGCCTCTGCATCAACCGGGCGAAAAGTTCCTGCCAGCATCACCAATCCCATAATCCATATTAAAATCTTCTTATTCATGCTCCAAATCCTCCTTGCCCTCACCTTGATTTTTCGTATCAGCCGCTATTTTTTCCTTCTCTGCATCCCTGTTGTCATCTATCTTAACAATTTTCCCGTCAATGATATGAAAAATGCGGTCTGCATAAGAAGCAAGATGATCATCATGGGTTACCATAACCAGTGTCTTTTTTTGTTCCCTTACCACTTTCTGCATGAGCTCCATCACTTCCTGGGAAGTGTGCGAATCCAGATTTCCCGTAGGTTCATCTGCAAAAATAATCTTGGGATCAACCACCAAAGCCCTGGCTACGCCAACCCTCTGCTGCTGTCCGCCTGACATCTGATTCGGCATGTGGTTCTTATGTTTCCTAAGATTCACCAAATCCAGCATCTCCTCCGCTTTCTTTAGACGCTTTGCCTTGCTGATTCTTCGGAACGTCAATGGAAGTGCCACATTCTCCATTGCATTCATCGTCCCCATAAGATGAAAAGACTGAAAAATGAAACCCACATTATCTCGGCGAAACGTCACCAATTGATCCTCACTCAGCTTTTCAATATGGCTGCCGGCGATTATGACTTCACCCTTTGTGGGTTTTTCCAAACCAGCCAGCATGTTGAGCAGCGTAGATTTTCCAGACCCGGAAGTCCCGACAATCGCACAGAATTCCCCTTCGTATATTTTAAAGTCCAATCCATCCAAAGCCCGCACCACAGATTCACCAACCCGGTACAGTTTATAAAGATCCGATACTTCAATCACTGCCTTCATATACTCTCCCTCCTTCGTCCTCATACCTTCTTTATTATATCAGAGAATACAGCGCACAACGAAAAATTTCATTAAGAAATTCTTAAGATTGATTTACAAACAATGCCCCTCACTTCCCTTTCTGAATACCAGATCACTTCCCCCAAAAAAATAAGCCCAGAGACGCTTCGTAATCATCAGATTACAGAGTGCCTCCGGGCGATTTTTCAACTTAAAACATAAACTCGATTGGATCCTATTAACAAAGTGGATACTTATCTGTCAACACCTTGACCATCTCTCTTGCTTTCTCTACATTCGCCTCATCCTTGATCACAAGTGCAATAATTTCGGCAATCTTATCCATATCCGCTTCCACCATGCCACGTGTAGTAACAGCCGGTGTTCCAAGTCTCACGCCACTGGTCACAAATGGAGAACGTGGATCATTCGGGATGGTATTCTTGTTGCAGGTAACATGAGCGTCATCCAGACGCTTTTCTAACTCTTTTCCGCTGATTCCGGCATCCGTCAGATCTACAAGCATCAGATGATTGTTGGTATCTCCTGATACAATCTTAACCCCGCGTGACTGAAGTCCATTGCAGAGTGCCTTTGCATTCTTAAGAATCTGCTCCTGATAAGCCTTGAATTCCGGCTCCAGTGCTTCTTTGAAGCATACGGCCTTCGCTGCGATCACGTGCATCAATGGTCCACCCTGGATTCCCGGGAATACTGCCTTATTGAAATTGAACTTTTCATTAATTTCGTTGCTGCACATAATCATCCCGCCACGAGGTCCGCGAAGTGTCTTATGTGTTGTCGTTGTAGTTACATGTGCATATGGAATCGGTGATGGATGAAGGCCTGTTGCCACAAGACCTGCAATATGAGCGATATCAATCATCAGATATGCGCCAACTTCATCTGCAATCTCACGCATTCTCTTAAAATCGATGGTTCTTGCGTAGGCACTGGCTCCGCCGATGATCAACTTCGGTTTGCACTCTAATGCAATTTCTCTCATCTTATCATAATCGATGACACCATTTTCATCTACACCATAAGGTGTAAAATTGTAGTATTTTCCGGAAAGATTGACCGGTGAACCATGCGTCAAATGTCCGCCGTGATCGAGATTCATTCCCATTACAGAGTCCCCTGGTTCCAGCATTGCAAACAGTACTGCCATGTTAGCCTGAGCACCTGAATGTGGCTGTACATTGACATACTCACAATTGAATAATTTCTTTGCTCTCTCTCTTGCCAGATCTTCTACTACGTCGACACACTGGCAGCCGCCATAATAACGCTTTCCCGGATATCCTTCTGCATATTTGTTCGTAAGTGGGCTTCCCATTGCAGCCATCACTGCTTTACTTACCCAGTTCTCAGAAGCAATCAACTCAATGTGAGAATTCTGTCTCTCCATCTCCGCCTGAATCGCATCTGCTATTTCCACGTCTTCGTTTCTGATTTCATCAAAATCGTACATAAAATATTTCCTCCATTCATTCACTCATTTCCATCTTCAAAACATCATCCTGTCATCGCTGAAAATTTCATTCAGTATAGCACACTACCATAGCAAAGTGCAAGGTTCATTTCAAACTTTCCTCTATCACACCTATGGTGCTTCAGTACACCACATACATCCTACAAATCAAAAATTGACAGCTGGTTGCTTGCCGGAAGATCTCCAAACAGCCCCAGATCCGCCATAAGATCGATGGTAGTCTTGCTGACCTTCGTCCGCATCCTGAAATCATCCAGGGACAGATATTTTCCGTCCTTTGCCGCTTCCTCAACCGCTTCCGCAGCCTTTTCCCCCATTCCTTCAATGCTGCTAAATGGCGGCAGGAGCTTCCCGTCTACAATCTGAAATTTGGTTGCCTTGGACTTATAGATGTCAACCGGGTGGAATTCCAGACCTCTGGCATACATCTCTTCGACCATCTTCATATCCTTGAGCGTATCCTGCTCCTTGTTGGAAAGAGAGTCAGCGCGCTTCTTATAATCATTCAGATAGAACTTCAGCTTGTCCTTTCCCTGGCACATGAGTTCGTAGGAAAATGCATTGGCACGGATTCCAAAATAGGCACCATAGTATGCCAGTGGATAATTGATCTTGCAGTATGCAATACGGTATGCCATCATAACATATGCAGCCGCATGGGCTTTTGGAAACATGTAACTGATCTTATTGCAGGAATCGATATACCACTGGGGCACATCATGCGCAAGCATCTCCTGCTCCCATTCCGGGGTCAGTCCTTTTCCCTTTCGTACCTTCTCCATGATGTTAAACGACAGCGCACTGTCCATATTCTTACCGATCAGATAACTCATGATATCATCTCGGGTACAGATTGCGGTAGAAATCGTAACCTTTCCCTCCTTAATCAGTGTCTCCGCATTTCCCAGCCACACATTCGTTCCATGTGACAGTCCGGAGATTCGAATCAAATCCGCCAGAGACTGTGGATTGGCATCCTGTACCATCTGAATAACAAAATCTGTACCAAATTCCGGAACGCCCATGCACCCCAGCTTACAGCCACCAATGTCTTCCGGCTTGATTCCCAGTGCACTGGTATTATGGAATAAAGACAGAACTTTCTTGTCATCCAGCGGAATATTAGTCGCAACAAATGGGTTGTCTTTGTTGTATTCATTTTCCATAGCATCCGAAGTAATGTAATCTTCCAGTGCACGGATAATCGTCGGATCATCATGACCGAGAATATCAAGCTTTAACAGGTTATGATCAATGGAATGATAATCAAAATGGGTTGTGATAATGTCCGAGGTCATATCATTTGCCGGGTGCTGTACCGGCGTGAATTCGTTAATGTCATGTCCGTGGGGAAGTACAACGATTCCACCGGGATGCTGGCCTGTGCTTCGCCGGATTCCGGTACACCCCTGCAGAACACGTTCAATCTCACATTTCCGTTTCCGGCTTCCCCGCTCTTCGTAGTAATTCTTCACATATCCAAAGGCTGTCTTCTCTGCCAGCGTACCGATGGTCCCGGCCTTAAATGTGTGGCCTTCCCCAAAAATAACCTCGGTATACTTATGTGCTTTCGCCTGATAATCACCCGAGAAGTTCAGATCGATATCCGGTTCCTTATCTCCCTTAAATCCCAGGAAGGTCTCGAATGGAATATCAAATCCATCCTTTTTCAAAGGTTTCCCACACTTTGGACAGTCCATGTCCGGCATGTCAAAGCCTGCACCTCCGTCATACTGTCTCACAAGATCCGACTCAAAATCACTGTAGTGACAATTCGGACAGTAATAATGCGGGTGCAGCGGGTTTACTTCGGTGATTCCCGACATGGTTGCCACGAAGGAAGAACCTACGGAACCACGGGAACCAACCAGGTACCCATCTTCATTAGACTTCCACACCAGCTTTTGGGCGATGATATACATTACGGCATATCCATTTTTTATAATAGAGTTCAATTCCCGCTGCAGTCGTTCCTCAACTACCGGTGGAAGCGAATCTCCGTACATACTGTGAGCCTTGGTATAACAGATATCTGTCAGATCCTGATCTGAGTTTGGAATGATTGGCGGACATTTATCTGGATTGATTGGTGAAATCTTCTCACACATATCCGCAATCAGATTCGTGTTCTCCACCACGATTTCGTAAGCTTTCTTTGAGCCGAGATAGGCAAATTCCTCCAGCATCTCCTCCGTAGTTCGAAGATAAAGCGGCGCCTGTTCATCTGCATCATTAAAGCCCTTACCCGCCATGATAATCCGTCGGTATACTTCATCCTCCGGATCCAGGAAATGTACATCACAGGTTCCTACCACCGGCTTTTTGAACTCCTCTCCCAGCTTGACAATCCGTTCATTAATCTTAATCAAATCAGCGTTGCTCTGGATGTCCGGCTGTCGGTCACTGGCAATCATGAATTTGTTATTACCCAGAGGCTGAATCTCATAATAATCGTAGAAATCACAGAGCCTTGCTACAAACTCCGAGGACTTATTATTGAGCAGAGCCTGATAGAGTTCCCCTGCTTCGCAGGCACTGCCGATAATCAGGCCTTCCCGGTATTTATTGTATTCACTTTTCGGGATTCTCGGCCGCCGGCCATAATACACCAGATGAGACATGGAAATCAGCTTGTACAGATTAAAACGTCCCACCTCATTCTGTGCCAGAATAATAGCATGGTAAGAAGGCATTTTCCGAATCGCATTGGGATTCATATTCCCAAACTGATTGATTCCCTTCAGAGTCGTGATTCCGCGTTCCTTCAACATCTCAATAAATTTCACAAAAATGTCCGCCGTTGCCTTTGCATCGTCCACCGCCCGATGATGATTCTCCAGGGAAATGTTCAGTGCTTTCGCCACCACATTCAGCTTGTATTTTGAAATGGTCGGGAGCAGGACACGGGCAAGTGCCACCGTATCTACCGAAGTAAAATCCGGGACAATCTCCTGATAGCGGCAGTTCTGCTCAATAAAGCCAACATCGAAGCTGGCGTTATGTGCCACCAGAACATCGTCACCCACAAATTCCAGAAACTGCGGAAGAATGGTCTCAATATCCGGTGAGTCCATCACCATCTCGTCGGTAATACTGGTCAGCTGTGTAATTCGGAACGGAATCGGACGCTTTGGATTGACAAAGGTACTGAATCGGTCTGTAATTTTTCCCTGTTCCACTTTCACCGCTCCGATTTCAATAATCCTGTCCTTTATTGCACTAAATCCTGTAGTCTCCAGGTCAAATACAATGTAAGTATCATCCAGTGTCTGGTCACCTGCTTTCACGGCAATTTCCGTCAAGTCATCCACCAGGTACGCCTCCACGCCATACAGAACCTTAAAGGGATCATCCTTGTCCAGATCCTCAATGACATGGTTGGCATCTGGAAATGCCTGGGTCACGCCATGATCGGTAATTGCAATTGCCTTATGTCCCCAGGCATGGGCGCGCTTCACAATATCCTTGCACTCGGATACGCCATCCATATCGCTCATCTTCGTATGACAGTGAAGTTCCACCCGTTTCACCGGACTGAGGTCCTTCCTGGACGTTGTGAAATCTCCAATCTTCTTGATTCCAGTCACCGAACCGATAGTCAGTTCCCCGTCAAATTTATCGATGGTCGTGACGCCCTTGATCTTCAGAAATGCTCCTTTTTTCACATCGTCAACAATGTCCGGAAGCTGCTCGTTTCGCACGAACATTTTCACCATGATCGTATCTGTAAAATCTGAAACGGCAAACATAAGAATGGATTTTTCATTCCGGATTTCCCTTGCCTCAAAGCTGATAATCTTACCGTGTACCGTAATCTCACCCATCTCGCCGACTACCTGTTCCAGCTTGATTGGTTCATCTTCAAAATTACGTCCGTAAATCAGATTCGGATCATCAGAATGCTTCGCCATGCGGAAATAATCGTTCTTCTGGAATCCTTTCTTCTGAAATCCACCCTTTGGTGCTTCCTTCTGATTCTTCTGACCGTTCTCCTTCTGTGCATCCTTCCCATCCGACTTCTTGCCGCCCTCTTCATCGTTTTGCTCCACTGGCTGATTCTCAAAGATCGAGTTGATTTCCTCCTGAATCCGTTTCTCGTCATATTCCCTGGATTTGCTCGCCTTGACCTCCCGGTATACTACACGAATTTCAACTGGAATATGAAACCGCTCATTAAAAACTTCCTCCAGCAGCTGGACAATTTTCTCCTGCTTTCCCTGAGCCACCACAGTCTCCACCATCTCCATGCAGAGGATATTCCCCTCCTCGAAAAAGTACTTTGCGCGGTCAAACATATTAGCTGCCAGTACACTGTCACTTCGAAGTTCTGCTGTAATGCTGTCGTGATACTCCCGCATAAAATTCTTCGGCGTATACTGCTCTGACAGCTGATACTGTTCAATTATTGCGATTGCAACCTGACAGGTGCCAAAAAGCTGCTCCTTGATCATCCGCTCCATTTCATAAATATGCTGTTTCTGAATCAGATGTCTGCTGAAAATATGTACGCGAATGAAATCTCTCATCGATGTGGTCGTAATCTTCGTGACTCCCACCTCATCAAACAAAAGCTGGATTTCATCATTTACTTTCAGCGTTGGAAATACATCAAAAAACTTTTTTGTCATTGCTTTTCTATTCCTTCCAATGAAGAAGCTCCTGCCGAAGCTCTTCCAGCAGATTCTCTTCCTTTACTTTCTTAATCACTTTACCTTTTTTGATAATCAGCCCTTCACCGATCCCTCCCGCTACTCCGATATCTGCCTCACGCGCTTCGCCGGGTCCGTTGACCACGCAGCCCATTACCGCCACCTTGATATCAAGTGGAATGTCTGCAACCATATTCTCCACCTTGTTTGCCAACCCGATTAAATCAATCTGGGTTCTTCCACAAGTAGGACAAGATACGACCTCGATGCCACCCTTTCTAAGACCCAGTGTCTTTAAAACGAGTTTTGCGGTCTTAATCTCCTCCACCGGATTGCCTGTTAATGACACCCGGATGGTATCGCCGATTCCTGCATGCAGAATAATTCCCAGTCCAACCGAGGACTTGATATTCCCGGAATGAAGAGTACCGGATTCTGTGATACCTACGTGCAACGGATATCTGCACTGCTTTGCAATCAGCTCATGGGCTTCCACACACATCAATACATCAGAAGATTTGATACTGACCACCAGATTGTCATACCCAAGGTCTTCGATCATCTTCACCTTGTCCAGTGCACTCTCCACGATTCCCTCTGCGCTCACTCCGTGATATTTTTCAATCAGATGCTTCTCCAGTGAGCCGCTGTTGACCCCCACACGAATCGGAACCTGAAGTTCCTTCGCCTTGTCCACCACAGCCTTCAGCTTTTCCGCTGAACCGATGTTTCCCGGATTGATACGGATTTTGTCCACACCATGTTCCATTGCTGCGATAGCAAGCCGATAGTCAAAATGAATGTCAGCAACCACCGGAATGTGTACTTGCTTTTTGATCTCGCCAATTGCCTCTGCCGCCTCCATCGTCGGCACAGCACAGCGAATAATCTCACATCCTGCTGCCTCCAATTCCAAAATCTGTGCGACGGTAGCCTCCACATTCTCTGTCTTGGTATTCGTCATCGACTGGATGGCAACCGGATGGCCGCCGCCTATGGTTACATTCCCGATATGAATCTCTTTTGTCTGATCTCGATACATTTCTTTTTCCTCCTTGCGGTCTAAAAAAGGAGTGTCACACGCATTGGTTCTCCAATTGCCCTGCAACGACCCCTTTCATTCTCTGCTACTGCTTTTCAAAAATCATCTGGTCTCCATACTCACTGTCGGTCAGTGTAAGAATATTCTGATCCACACTATAATTGTAGGTCGCCTCCAGTGACTCAGCTGCCGAAGTCAGTTCATCTGCTGAGACAGCCCCTTTGGATGCCTCTTCCACCTTCTTAATCTCACTCTCATTCATCTGGATCGTAAAGAGCTTCATCTCCTTTTCCATCTGATAGTTCATGGGAAACACAACGCTCACCTTACTGCCTTCAAATTTCTCCGGCCACTCTACCTGAACCTGACTCTCCTTTTTGATTGTCAGCTTCAAAGTGCTGTCCTCGCTCTGCCAGGTTCCTTCCAGCGGATTACTGGTAAACATCCCATATAAAAAATAGGCTCCAACTGCAAGGATCACAATTGTAGACACCGTTAGAACAGTTCTCCATATTTTACTTCTTTTTTCTTCATCATTATCTGCAATCAACATCTTTTATACCCCTTTTTCTACTGCTAAAGATAATTATACGTGGAATCCCCCCGAGTGTCAACGAAAGAATCTTGCCATAATATCTCCCAAAAGCGGACTGCACTGCTGTTCACACATCATGCAGACGCGAATCAGTCTGCAGTCTTGACCAGAACAATCTTAGTTGGAACAATGCTTCCGTCCCAGGCAAACTGTATTGCAGACAGAATGCTTTTCCTTATCTACCTCCATCTTCCATGTACCGCTATATTTCTTCACTGTTGTGTCAATGATTTTCATACCGAAGCCATGTTCCTTTGCATTCGCTTTTCTGGTCTTAAAATCTATCTTATCCGAAGACGGATACTGATTCGTAACTTGAATCCTTACTTGTTCATTCTCTTTCATCTCAAATCGAATCTCCCGCGCTTCTCCCGGCAGAATCCTTTCACTTGCTTCAATTGCATTATCCAGCAGATTATGAATGATACTGATGTAGTCTTTATCCTCCACTTTACTGTAATCTGCATCTTCCACCTGAAAAAATAAAGGGATGTTTTTATTCCTGCATTCTTTTTCCCGGATTCCAAGTAACGCATTTATAATCTCATTTGTACAGTATCTGTACTTTCCCACTTCTTGATATTTATTCCTAATCTCCAACAGATACTCCTGCATCTGAACGCCGTGCTCTTTTTTCGCCAGAAGAATTTCCAGCGTCTGTATCCGGTCTGCAAGGTCATGACGATACTCTCTTGCATCTTCCACCTGCATTTTCATATTCTGATAAATATTCTCCAGATTATACATGTACATCTGTTCAAATCTGAGATTCTGCTCCCTTTTCTGCATAAAAACCAAAAGCGCAACCACTGTAATTCCGATAAAATCCAACACTAAAAAAATAGCTGTTACCATACTGTCTCCTTACTCTTCACACATCAAATTTGGTTTACCGACCACTTATAACCTTCCCAGCTTAGTGCACTAGCTTTCAATCAGTATTCCCGCTTCAATCCCAGAGCCTTTTCGGGTTACCTGTACTACGTTAGAATATGCCGACAAAAAAGAACGCAGCTTCTTTTCATTCAGCCGGTCACCGCTTGCGGCCTCTGTCTCATATGTGATCAGAAGCTGATTCTTTACATTGGAGAGATGTAGAAAGACTCTGCGGTTCTCCGTCACATTCTGATTCACACGAATTCCAAAATCCAGCAGATAGAGTAGAAAATATACCAGGTCTTCTCTTTTTACATGTCCCATCTGAAAATTCTGAAGAGAACAGTCAAAAGAAATATGAAGTTTTTCCATCGTCTCTGATGCTGAGACGATAACTGCATCCAAAAGCGCATCATCACAGTAGATTCCGGTTCTGTACTGCTGATACTCTTTCTTAAGTTCTCCTAGATACCGCTGAATAGTCTCATCCTGAATCTGCTCGGTTTCCATCAAATCTGATATCTGCTCCCGGATTAATTGGCGGTTATGTTCTAATTCCTTTGCCTGCTCTCTGGCCTTTTCATAATACTTTTCCATCAGTTTTGCCTGAAACTCCAGAAACTTTTTTTCTTCCTGTAAATCTTTTTGATGCTGACGGGTAAAACAAACCACTGCAAGCAATATCATGCCAAAAACAATGCAGATCGGCAGCCCATTCTGATTATTATCATAGGTAAAGGAAATCAATGGCTGCGTAGCTGAAATAATGAACAGAACAAAAAGAACCGTTATGATTTTTTTATGTTTCACTTCATGGTTCTTTATTCTTTCAATCCACGGAGAGGTCAGGCGAATTACGATGTAAAAAATGCCAATGGAAATGAACGGAATCAACAAATCCGGCCATATAAGCGGTAATGTTGTATTTTCGCCAAATGTCAGCTTTCTTCCTACCATCAGATTGATTAGAAAGACTCCCATATGTCCGAAAACAGTTCCAAAAAGATCCGCTAAAAAAGACAGAATCATAATTTTCTGTATGGAATCCTGATACGTCCATTTCAAAAACGCAAATACAAAAATAGCTGTGAACCAGGTCAAAAAAACGTAAGTAAATTGAAGTCCCTTACTTTGTTCATAGAAGGATGGGTAATACTGCCGGACGGCAATTCCAAGAACAATATTGAAAAACAGCGCTTTTGCCAGCAAATACCCATACAAAGGCAGTGGATTCCTTTTTCTGGTCAATGTGTGATCCACGAACATCATAAAAATAGTTAAATTTGTCCACATGATTAACAGTGTTCTCGCAAGAATCCAGTACATGATTCCACCTCTTTTCTTCTGTATCCCCCTGCAGTTTTGCTGCTATTTCAGGATTAAATGGTCTGCGTCTTCGCCCAGTTGAGAAATGCCTCTCTCGTTACTTTCCCATAGGCTCTGCTGATTAAGACCTCTTTTCCATTTTTCATAACAAAACGATCCTTTAACATCTGTCCTACCGCTGGAAAATACACAATACAACTGTTGTGACAGCGAACAAAATCTATGCTTGGAAGCTTTCTGGCAATCTCCGGTATCTTATCCCAGATGCGGTATGTACCGCGAATTGTTTCTATCACAGATTCCCTGCCGTTTCGCTCAATGCAGACAATCTCATCTGGAGACAGTATGACTTCATTTCCCCCAATGACAGAAAAAATCAGATTTTTTTCTGTCTGTCCAAAAATATGTAGAACCCTTTCCATGACCAGCGGCAGCTTTTGCTGAAATTGTTCTTTTAACACAAAATATACATGCTCAGTCCGGTAGACCTCTGTTGCATAATTCAGATAGTTCGTCATAAAGACAATCTGACAATGTGGCCAGAGCTCATTCACCGATTTTGCAATTGTTATTCCATCTTTCCCTTTCAGCTTAATATCCAGAAACAAAATCTGAGGTTCTCCCTCCAAAAGAAGCAGCTCCTCTCCACTAAAAAAGCACTGTGTCTGAGCATTTATGTTATGAATTTTTGTAAATTCATTCAAAATAGTCTCGACTCTGCAGCACCACTTTATATTGTCATCACATATTCCTATTCGCATGTATCTGTTACTCCTGTCCTGTCATTCCTACTATAGATATCGTCTTATATGGACAAATGAATATGAATTCATATTACTACATCCAGTTATTCTTGTCCATGAAAGAACGCATCGGTAAATTCTTTTTCTTTTTTGATGAGTTCTTCTATTTTCTCATCTTTTTTTCCATCCAAATACAAAGTCAATGCATTCATCTGTAAATACATTGCTATGTAAAATCTTTCCTGTCTTACTTCCCGCTCCTGCTCCATGACGTAGTTCGCAAGGTCTGCTGCCCTTTTATGATTTTTATTCAGCATTTCAATCATAATCGCAGAAATCGCAGCATCCACATCTCCGGTCCGTCTCAGCAGTTCCCAAATGGCTTCTGTAGTCTTTTCCATATCTTTCCGATTCGCATAGAGTTCTACTTTTTTGCGAAGTGCAACTTCCGGTATCACTTCCATGACTGCCGGGTGATTATTAATTCGCTCAAGTAACGCTTCCTCTTTTCCGGCCAGCTCCAGTGCCGCCAGCTCATCGATTAAAAACTGCGGATTTCCTCCAAACTCTTCCCGGATTTCCTCCATATGTATGCTGATTTCTTCAAAATGACTGCGCTCCTGTTTCATCAGAAAATACAGATGATGTCCCTGATATTGATGAGGAATCTCTTCTATCAATTGATTCACGATTCTTTGTGCCTTCAGATACATATTGCGCTTGCGGTAATGAAGAACAAGTGCAGTAAAGACATGAATACGCTCCACCTCATCCTCAGTACATTCTAAAATTTTCAAATAACACGCTTCTGCTTCCTGCCATTTCTCCTGCTGCTCTTTTGCTGCTGCAAGATTCAGCAGGATTCCATAATTTTCATAGGCTTCTTTTTCTGCTTTTTCATAATACAAGGCCGCCTGCTCAAAGTCGCTCTGAAACAATGTCA
>JAQVCP010000079.1 GCA_028689735.1 Hespellia sp.
CCAAGCCTCCGTAAATTTCTGAACCCGGATACACGAATCCTCTTGATTTTGCCAGGGCAACGATTTTTTCCATTGTCTTTTCAACCATGTCTAATTCCTCACATTCCTTTATACTTTCATTTTATTTTATCAACTATGTCAATTGTTATTCATTATACCTTCTGATGCGTTTTTTGTAAAGTCGGCATGAGCAAAACTTCCCTGAACTCTCTCTCACTGCAGCTCCAGCATTGTCTCCAGAATCTCCAGAGACTTAAACCGCTTCTCCACATAGACATCCAGATATCTTTCCATGACAAGCTTCAACTCCCCAAGGACTTTTTTTGACACATTAAATGTATACAGATGCTCAACTTTCGACGAGACAATAAATTGCATACTATAGATTGTCGACGTATCCAGAACCATTCCATCTGCCACATCCATTCTGCACTCACTGCACACAAGTCCTCCTTTTAGCACACTGAACACAGCGGACCGCTCCTTGTCACCGCAGCGGACACATTGGAAAACCTGGGGACCCTCCCCGTTGATGGTGACAAGCTTAAGCTCGAAGATATACCGGATCAGTTCCTTTGGAATGCTCTTTTTGGTAAGAGCTCTGAGTGTCTGATACAGGAGTTTTAACATCTCTGTCTCATCATTGAACTCCCTCGCATAATACAAGGTCAGCTCCAGAAAATAGAAACCGTAGTATGCGCCAATCATGTCCTCCCTAAGCTCTGCAAAGTAATTCGTGATATGTGCAGACTGAATGGTATAGGAACTTCGTCCCTCGTACATAGTGAATTCACCGAAGGAAAATGGATTGGTACTTCCAACCAGCTGGCTGTTCGGACGTCTCGCACCTTTTGCAAAAGCAGAAAGCTTCCCATGTTCTTTTGTCAATATCACGATACGTTTATCATAATCGCCAATGGGTGTTGCCGAAAGCACCATCCCCGTTACTACAATTTGATTCAAATTCTATCTCCTATCTGTCTTTTCTTCCGCTGTGCCAACGCTTTCACGCTGTCCCTGTATCGTTCCTTCCCCATCATGCGCTACTCTTCTTCGCGGTACCCGAAATTCTTCATCTGAAAATCACTGTCACGCCAATTCTTCTGTACTTTCACCCAGAGTTTTAAATTCACTTTTTTGTCAAACATTTTCTCCAGCTCAAAGCGGGCGGTACTGCCGATTTTTTTGAGCATTGCCCCTTGCTTTCCGATGATGATGCCTTTGTGGGAATCCCGTTCACACACAATGGTGGCTTCAATATCCACTAACCGCCGTTTATATTTCATGGAATCCACCGCCACTGCAATGCCATGTGGAATCTCTTCGCTCAGAGAATGCAGGGCTTTTTCCCGAATGATCTCCGCTACGATCTGACGCTCCGGCTGATCCGTAATGGTATCCTCATCATAAAACTGCGGACCATAAGGCAGATACTTCATGATAACTTTAATCAGCTCATCCGTGTTCTCCCCGCTTCGCGCCGAGAGCGGCACAATCTCTGCAAAGGAACCACATGCCTTCTGGTAAGCCGCAATGCAGGGCAGAATCTCATCTTTTTTGACCATATCGATTTTATTGATTACGATAACGACCGGGGTTTTTGATTTTTCCAGCTGCTCAATAATATGCTTCTCTCCGGCACCGATAAAGGTAGATGGTTCTACCAGCCAAAGCACCACATCCACCTCGTTCAACGTGCGCTCCGCTACATTTACCATATACTCTCCCAGCTTATTTTTCGCCTTGTGGATTCCCGGAGTATCAACAAAAATAATCTGTCCCTCCTCGGTCGTAAGAACAGTCTGAATACGGTTTCTTGTCGTCTGTGGTTTGTTGGATGTGATTGCGATTTTCTGACCGATTAAGTGATTCATCAATGTGGATTTTCCAACATTCGGTCTTCCAATCAGCGTCACGAACCCTGATTTAAAATTATCCTGCATAAATTCTCCTTTTCTATCTGTTGTAAAACTCATTTTTCTAATTGTGCCCTGCTATCCTCTTTACCGTGCTTTGCTCTTTATTGCCGCTTTGCTCTTTCGTAAGCTGCCAGGCAGATTCCGAACATCTGCTTTATGACAGCCTTCTTCCCACTACTAGCTCAGTGTCTTCACTTCCCCGAACATGGCTTCATTTTCCTCAATCTTTTTCTCATTACCGATAACACAGATCTGCTCTGCCCTCAGCATTGCTTCTACCACTCCTGCAAGCTGCCGGATGTCTTCCTGCTTTGCTTCGAGCACCTGCGCTCTCTCCTGCCTGATCATATCCGCAGAAACATGATTCATGTAGAGATTCATAGAACGGTCTCCCTTTGCAGATGGAGTCATAGGCTGATCCATGTTGCTGATGGTTCCGATAATATATTTTGTCATATCGCGCTCTTCTACCGTGAAGTTCTTAAGATAGTCTGCAACGCCTTCGTAAATGTTCATGGTCCGCTCCAGGTTCGGATCGCGGTAAGAAACCAGATATCCTTCTCCGATACGGTTAAAGTTACTCATACAACCATAGGCGCCACCCTTCACGCGGACATTCTGCCACAGGTAGTCATAGCTGAGAATCACTTTCAGAATCTGGAGTGTCCCTTTATATTCCGCTCCGCCATCAATAAAATTGCCGACCCTTGCCACATACTGCACCTTAGAAGATGTCTTGAATCCCTCATTCTTCTTGTGGCAGTGAATGATGCAGGATTCCGTGCTCTCCGGCATCTGTGCATGAATCTGTTCCTTCAGTTCACCGATCTGACCGATCATCGTCTCGAGACCTTCTCTTCCGGATGTATAGCTGATCATCAGGTTGTCTGCACAGAAAATGTTCCTGCACAATTCTTTCAAATTAGAAATCAGGCCTGCTTTTTCTTCTTCAAAATGTTCCGTTATCCGGCTTATGACCTCGTAAAAGCCAATCCCATTGGTGTCATCCTTAAACTTGGAGGACGGAGAGCCATAGGACAATGCGCGAAGTGCCGCAGTGGTATGCCCGGCAGACTGAAAACGCATCTGAAGTCTGGACTTCGCCATGGAGAGAATCTCCTGAAGACGTTTCTCATCCGCAAGCTTCGATTCCATCAGAATCTCCCGCATCATCCGAAATACAACATCCATCTTCGGATACAGTGCCTTGCCTTTTATCTCAAATGTTGCCTTGAATTCTTTTTCCCTGACCTTCGTCACATTCGGATACAACTCAAGCGATGTACCGATTCCGCCGGTATTCACATTGATCTCGTTGAACATCTCTCCGTAGTCATAATGGGTCGTATCAATAATCCCAAGCACAGACTGCAGAATTCCTATATATGGAAGCTTCTCCTCAGGTATCTGAGAAAGGTCGAACATCAGAGACAGATAACCAATTCCGTTGGTTTCCACTTCATGATAAACTACCGGGATTCCCTCCACATTCATCTCTTCATTATAGATCGGCGCAATCTCTCTGGAAATATCTCCTCTCGCCAATACCGGAATCTTCTCCAGTTCAGACTGGGGAGACTCCTCTTCCTGATATGCAAGCAAATGCTCGGTATCGCCCACAAGCCTGTCAATCTCTTCCTTACTCAGGCTCTCTTTATAGGTCTGGAGCTTTTCATCCAGAGCCTTGTCCATTCTCGCAGTTCTCCCCTGCTCTGGCTCTACAATCACAATAGCCGCATGGGTATTTTCCAGAATATAAGTCTGAATCAGCTTTTCAAAATATCCATTGGAAATCTGTTCCTTCAGAAACGCAAAGGTATCCAGGGCATCCAGATGGATAAATGGCTTTGCGTCATCATAGAGCCAGCTGTCGAACATCTGCAGTCCATACATCAGCCCCTTTGGATAATTTCCAAAGTCAGCTTCTCTGAAACGGAACTCATGATAATTGATTCCAGCCTCCAGTGCTTTCTGATCCATGCCATCTGCCACAATCTTCTTCAAGGTGTCTTCAATCACATCAACGAATGCCTGTTTCTGTTCTACATTTGCATTCTTTGCAATCACAGAGAAAATCGGCTGATAAATTCCGTTGTCATAAGAACCCATGATGTCTTTTCCGATTCCTGCATCCACCAGCGCCTTCTTCAGCGGTGCTCCCGGTGCGGAAAGAAGCGCGTAATCCAGAATCTCAAATGCCAGATACAGCTTTTCATCCAGACTTGTCCCAATCACTTTATTATAGGAAAGATAGGTGTTATCTTCCAGTGGTTCATCGCTGGCAACCGAATACGAAATCTTCACTTCCTTTGTCTCGGAAAATGGTGTCTGCAATCCAATCGCAGAATCCACCTGCTGTGCATCAAAATCTGATAAATATTTTTCATCCAGCCAGTTTAGCTTCTCTTCCATATCCATGTCACCATAGAGATAAATGTAACTGTTGGAAGGATGATAGAACTTCCGGTGGAAATTCAGGAACTGCTCATAAGTCAAATCTGGAATGCAGTCTGGATCACCTCCGGATTCATTTGCATAGGTATTATCCGGGAAGAGGGTGTTAAGTACCACCCGGTCAAGTACACCTTCCGGAGAAGAAAATGCCCCTTTCATCTCATTATAAACGACACCATTATATTGTAATTTTTCGTCCGGAGCATCCAGCTTATAGCTCCAGCCTTCCTGACGAAAGATCTCTTCCTGCTTGTAGATGTTCGGATAGAACACTGCATCCATATAGACATGCATCAAGTTCTGAAAGTCCTTGTCATTACAGCTCGCCACCGGATACACGGTCTTGTCCGGGTAAGTCATGGCATTGAGGAACGTATTGAGCGAGCCCTTCACCAGCTCCACAAACGGATCCTTAACCGGGAATTCCCGTGAACCGCAAAGCACCGAGTGCTCCAGGATATGAGGTACTCCTGTACTGTCCATCGGCGGCGTGCGAAAGCCAATCGTGAACACCTTATTCTCATCATCGTTCTCCATCAGAACGACTCTTGCCCCGGTCTTCTTGTGCTCCAGCAGATAAGCCTTGGACTTGATTCCATCCAGTTCTCTTTCCTGCAATAATTGATACGCTTTAACATTTTCTATATTCATAAATTATCTTATCTCCTTGTCTGTACCTTATTGTCTGCATTCCAGTAAATCGGACACTCACAATCCGCTTCGCTGCCTGTTCGTAACGCCCCGACCGAATGCTACCTACGATTATAGCATTTTCATCTCAAACAATAAAGGGGCATATCGACAAAATAAATCATCTTCGCAGCAAGACAAAGAGGACGCAAAATGCGCCCTCTCTGTCTCGTGTTATTTATCAAAGGATTTCTAGTTGTCTCTTTTTACTCGCCTGTGCAGTTCATATCAGTAATACTACAGGTCTTATCTTCCTCTTTATCTACACAATTCATATCGGTAATACCACAGCTTTTCTCGTCATTCTCGCCTACACAGTTCATATCATTGAGTCCACAAGTAGTATCTTCATCAGATGTCACACCATTCATGTTCGTAATATCTAAATCTTTCGCCATATTTCTACCTCCTATGCATTATGCATTTTTCGTTGCAATAATATCTACGCCTGTTTCCGCCACATTACTCACAATTACATCTCCAATATGTATCGGAGCTTTCACCTTTATGCCCTTTAGTGCTTTCACGCATTCAAAAATCTTGCCCTTTGGAATATCTTCCTTTGTCTTTACAGACACCATATCAACACTGCCGCCTTCAACCATAACGGTTGATGTCACGATTCTAGTCGGGTTCGTTACTTCTTTTTTCGCATAAGCATCTCCACGTGGACAGGTATTTCCTGTGACACTTGCAACTTCTGTGCCGTTCATCTCAACCGTCAGAGGACAGCCCATAGGACAACCAATGCAAATTAATTCTCTTTTTTCCATCGTTTACGCCTCCTCTATCTTAATTGTAATCGTTTTAAGGTCCGGATATTCCTGTAATTTTGCTTTTGTAAGCTTGATATCCTCCATCTCGCCTGGTGCTACAACCGGACGTTTTTTGTGGATTACTCTCTCATCATCAAAATACGCACTCACATAAACATTTTTATAAACTCCGCCGACACGGAAACGTACCGTCAGATTATCATCCATGCGGTCCACATTGATTGTTCCAGGCACTGTATAGCGAACACCTTCGATTGGATTCAATACAATATCTCTGCCGCCTTCTGCGCGTCCCTCGCCATCCTTTACATACTTCGCAGCATTCTTGCCTGCTGTAGTTGCCTCCTCAGACACAAAATCAACCAGATCATGTACATGAAGTACATTTCCACATGCGAATACACCATCGATGCTTGTCTCAAGACTTTCATTGACATTCGGTCCAGATGTCACGCGATTCATGTCTACACCCATTCCGTTAGACAATTCATTCTCAGGAATCAGCCCGCAGGAAAGAAGTAATGTATCACAATCATAATCTTCCTCTGTTCCCGGAATCGGTTTTCCGTGATTGTCAACCTCTGCAATCGTAACGCCTTCTACTCTCTGTTTTCCACGGATATCAACAACTGTATGACTCAGCTTAAGCGGAATGTCATAATCATCCAGACACTGAACGATATTTCTCTTTAAACCGCCCGAGAACGGCATCAGCTCAGCTACAACCTGAACTTTTGCACCCTCAAATGTCATACGTCTTGCCATAATCAGACCGATATCACCGGACCCTAAGATTACTACCTTGCGTCCCGGAAGATATCCTTCCATGTTCACCAGTCTCTGTGCAGTACCTGCCGAGAAAATTCCAGCCGGACGGTATCCAGGAATGTTCAGGGCTCCTCTCGAACGCTCTCTGCATCCCATTGCAAGAATCACCGCTTTTGCCTGAATCTCAACCATACCATCAGTCCTGTTCATAATCGTAACGACCTTTTCATGACTGATATCCATAACCATTGTATTCAATTTATATTCGATATCCAGTTCCTTTACCTGTTCAATGAATCTTGCTGCATACTCCGGTCCTGTAAGCTCCTCTTTAAATGTATGGAGTCCAAAACCATTGTGGATGCACTGATTCAAAATACCGCCTAACTCTTTGTCTCGCTCTACGATCAGGATACTCTCGATCCCACTTTTCCTGGCCGAAACGGCTGCTGCAAGTCCAGCAGGGCCTCCGCCGATTATCACGATATCATATGTTTTCATCTTGACGCCTCCTTAAATTGAATCCTTGTTCGTTCCAACAACAATCTTAGAATCTCCACCGGATTTTGTAATTTCTTCCATACTCATATTACATTCCCGTGCGAGGATTTCCATTGTTCTCGGAGAACAAAATCCTGATTGACAGCGTCCCATTCCTGCTCTTGTTCTGCGCTTCACACCATCCAGTGATCTAGCTCCAAGCGGGCGTTTGATTGCATCAAGAATCTCACCCTCTGTTACCATCTCACAACGACAGATAATATTGCCATATGCAGGATTCTCTTTGATCAGAGCATCACGCTCCTCTTTTGTCAATGTATCCGGATCAAGAATACCTTTTCTGATCCCGTTAAATGTTGGATCTTCTTCCAGTCCCATCTTCTCTTTCAAAATACCTGCAACCATAACTCCGATTGCCGGCGAGCTCGTAAGTCCCGGAGATTCGATTCCGGCACAATCAATAAATCCTTTTGCCCCTTCCACTTCGCCAATAATGAATTCATGATGTGATTCATGGGCTCTAAGACCTGCAAATGATGTGATGACACTTCTCATTGGAAGGTCCTTCACGTTCTGTTCGGCCTTGGAAATCACTTCGTTCAAGCCTTCTGCTGTCGTATTCGTGCCCTCTTTTTCATCAATGTCAATGGCAGTCGGTCCTACAATCAAGTTGCCATGAACAGTTGGTGCAACCAGAATACCTTTTCCAAATTTACCTGGAAGCGCGAAAATCGTTTTTGCAACATGTCCTCCTGCATTCTTATCCAGAAGACAATAATCTCCACGTCTCGGTGTAATTGTAATCTTTTCATCACTTACCATATTGTGGAATTTGTCAGCGTATACACCAGCAGCATTTACGACATATCTGGTCTCGTAATCGCCCTGATTTGTCACGATTTTCCATCCACCATCTATTTTTTTGATATCTAATACTTCTGTATTAAATTTAAACTCAACACCATTTGTATTGGCATTTTCAGCCAATGCAATATTCAGATTGAACGGACATACAATTCCGGCTGTCGGCGCATATAATGCTGCAACCACCTCGTCTGTAATATTCGGTTCCATCTCTTTTACTTCTGCTGTATTTAAAATCTTTAATTCTTTGACTCCGTTTTTCAATCCGCGTTCATAAAGTGCCTGGAGATTTGGCATATCCTCCTCTGCACGGCAGATGACAAGTGAACCATTTTTCTTAAATGCGAAATCAAGATCTTTGGAAAGCTGTTCCATCATCAGATTTCCCTGTACATTCAGCTTTGCCATCAATGAACCCTCTGCTGCATCATAACCAGCATGTACAATTGCACTGTTTGCTTTGGACGTTCCGCAGCAGACATCTTCTTCCTTCTCGAGAACGCATGCATTTACTTTATAGCGGGACAGCTCTCTTGCTACAGCGCTGCCGGAAACACCTGCTCCGATTATCATTACGTCAAACATAATTCTCTCTCCTTTGATTGGTTTTCACGCAGAAACCTCTGTTGGCATCTTCTGCTTCACGCAGTACATTTCATTTTACACACTTCAAAAACATACTTTCCTTAAAAGAGCCAAGCAAATTAAACATATCTTTCGATATGAATTTGCTTGGCTCTGTTCTCACGCAAAACAATATAATGTTTTCAATATCAAGCAACCCTACAGCTGCTTCTGGTTACTGCACATTTCATTTTACACGATACATGATTGCTGCACAAGTACTAATTTCTACCATGGAATAGCAATGTATACACCGTATGCAATTAATGCTCCAACGATTGGCCCAATGATTGGAACAATCAGACCATAGCTAAAGTTTGAGCTGCCTTTTCCTTTGATTGGCAAAACAGCATGTGCCAGACGTGGACCTAAGTCACGGGCTGGATTGATAGCATATCCGGTCAGACCACCAAGTGACATACCGATTGAAACGATGATGCCGAATACTAAAAGCTTGCCCATTCCTGCATCAAGTTCTGGAACCTGAGCCATTCCTAAGATTGCAAATACAAGTACAAATGTACCAATTGCCTCGCTGAGGAGGTTTAATGGCATGTTTGGAATAGATGCGCCTGTTGAGAATACACCAAGCTTTGTTCCAGGATCATCTGTTGCATCAAATTGTCCTTTAAACAGGACGTATACCAGACAAGCTCCTAAAAATGCTCCCGCTACCTCTGCAACGATCATACCAATCAGTTTTACTCCTGCATACATTTCATTGCCCTGTAAGCAGAGTACGATAGATAATGCCGGGTTGAAAGATGCTCCGGATGCTGTGCCAAAGATAAATGCAGGCAGCATTACCGCAAGACCCCAGGCGATTGTGATCTGGATAGATCCAGCTCCCTTCATACCTGATTTGTTCAAAGTTACGTTTGCTACAACACCATCACCTAAAAGAATAAGTATCATTGTTCCTAAAAACTCTCCAATATATGGTAACATAATTATGTCCCCCTTTTCATTTTCGTTATCATGTCAGGTTCCTTTTGCCTGACATGAGATCATCTAGTTCATTGAATACTTTTCATTCCTTCTTATTCGTCTTTTGCCCATCCATAAGAGCATTTCACTGCTTTGTTCCAGCCTTTGACCATAGAAGCTCTCTTATCTTCTTCAATAGAAGATTCAAATACTCTGTCAATCGCCCAGTTCTTAAGGACTTCTTCTTTGTTCGCCCAGTAGCCAACTGCAAGACCTGCAAGATATGCAGCACCCATAGCGGTTGTCTCTACACACTGTGGACGGTTAACCGGTGCATTGATGATATCAGCCTGTGTCTGCATCAGATAGTTGTTGGCACTTGCGCCTCCATCAACCTTCAGAGCTGCAAGTTCGATACCCGAATCAGCTTTCATAGCTGTAAGTACATCATTTACCTGGTAGCAAAGAGAATCCAGTGTTGCACGGATGATATGATACTTGTTCACACCACGTGTCAGACCTACGATAGTTCCTCTTGCATATTGATCCCAGTGTGGAGCACCAAGACCTGTGAATGCAGGTACTACATAGCAACCATTTGTATCTTTTACTTTCTGAGCCATATACTCAGAATCCGGTGAAGAATCAATAAGTCTCACTTCATCTCTGAGCCACTGAAGAGCAGCGCCAGCTACGAAGATAGAGCCTTCCAGTGCATAGTTGACTTTTCCATCAAGTCCCCAGGCAATTGTTGTTACCAGACCATTCTTAGAGAATACAGGTTTCTCGCCTGTGTTCATCAGCATGAAACAACCTGTTCCATATGTATTCTTTGCCTCACCTGCTGTGAAACATGTTTGTCCGAACAAAGCTGCCTGTTGGTCACCTGCCGCTCCACCGATTGGAATCGGACCACCAAAGAATGATGGATCTGCCTGGCCATATACACAGCTGGACGGTTTTGCTTCTGGAAGCATGCATTTCGGAATATTCAACTCTGTAAGAATCTCATCATCCCACTCAAGTGTATTGATATTGAATAACATTGTACGAGATGCATTGGAGTAATCTGTCACATGAGCAGCACCCTTTGTGAGTTTCCAGATCAGCCATGTCTCAACTGTTCCGAATAATAATTCTCCTTTTTCTGCTCTTTCTCTAACCCCAGGAACATTCTCAAGAATCCATCTTAATTTTGTTCCTGAGAAATATGCATCAATTACAAGACCAGTCTTCGCGCGGAAGCTGTCTGTCAATCCCTTGTCCTTCAATGTATCACAATACTCTGAAGTTCTGCGGCACTGCCATACGATTGCATGATATACAGGCTCTCCAGTATTCTTATCCCATACAATTGTTGTTTCTCTCTGGTTTGTAATACCAATTGCTGCGATGTCTGCTGCTGTTGCGCCGATATTATTCATTGCTTCCTGTGCTACACCTAGCTGTGTTGACCAAATCTCATCTGCATCATGCTCAACCCAACCTGGTTTTGGGAAGAACTGTGTAAATTCTTTCTGTGCAACAGAGCACATCTCACCTTTTTCGTTAAAAAGAATACATCTGTTGCTAGTTGTTCCTGAGTCTAAAGCCATTACATACTTTGCCATGATAAAAAACCTCCTTTGAATTTTGAAACATTATATTGTTTTGTATTAATTAAACTATCCATTGGCCACTGGATAATTTAGTTCAAAATAAGGTATTACATAAACCAAACATTCTCATTGGTTGTCGATACGGAAATTGCTCCTGCCCCCAGCGCACTCATCACATCTTCCTTATCCATCACCAGTCCTCCGGCAATCACCGGTATCTTACTTGTCTTACAAATCTGTTTTATGATCTTAGGCATCACGCCTGGCAATACTTCTATAAAATCGGGTTTTGTCCCATATTGTTGTTGTTCTACATTCGCCACATTCTTAAGTGCCAGCGAATCAATAATAAAAAATCTTAAAATTGTATATAGGGATAATTCTTTTCCCCTTTTAATTAATGCAGGCTTTGTGGAAATTATTCCATCTGCGTGTGTATTCTCTTTGATAAAATCTACAGATACTTCTTTCGAACTCAATCCAATGACCAAATCCATATGGACCATCGCAATCTTTCCAGCATCTTTGATTCGTTTTACTATCCCGCCTATGGAACACACATCTCCAAAAAGAATAAAGATAACTTTGATGTCCTCCAGTCCACAGCACTTTTCAACTCCCTGCATATCTTTGACTGCTGCAATGACCGGACTTGCTTCCACGGCGTCATAAAATCTCTGGTTCATCATATTCTCCTACGTCACAAATGATTGTCTTTACACTTTCAATAAAAAAGAGCACAGTATTGAACCAACATTTCTGTTGTAATACTCTGCTCTCTCTGTCTCAGCAATCATCTTTGATTAATTAGAGGATAGCATGTTGCACAATAAATATCAAGTACTATTTATTTTTTCGTACATTATAGCAGAATATTTCAGAGTAATTTTGTGCAGTTTTTGTATGTTTTTAACAAATCCAAGTCAATCTACGCATTTTTATGTTATATTTTTAACAATTTCTACTATTTCTTCTATTGATTTTTCTCCTACCACCTTTTTTTCGTCATTGATAATCATCAGCGGAATCCGTTCAATTTCATACCTGTCAATCAAATCTTTGTAGAGTGTCGCATCAATCATTTCTGCCTCTACATTTTCATTAAGAAATGCAATCCTCTGGCAAGCCACAACAACCTTTGGACAATGATGGCAGGCCAGTGATACGCAAATCTTAATATTAACTTTCTTGTTAATCTTTTTAATCTTCCTTGTCAATCCCCATCCTAAGGGCTGACCAGCACTGCCAAGATTATAGATTCCGAGAACAAAAGAATTAATTTCCTGACCGCCTGGAACCCCATGAAATGCAGCTCCGGAATAAATTCCAGCTTTGTATAATCCTGTAGCAGGAAGATAATCGGTATTGATTTCCTCTGGAGCCTCTTCCTTTGTGTATAGCTCAAGCTTTATGAAATTGCTGATATCTGCGATGCATCGAAGCAACGATGCCTGTTCCTGGCTTTTTTCTTCTTCCATATCCAGAACCGCTTTTATTGTGACTTCTTCCGTAAGCTTAGAGAAAACATTCCCCAACTCCTTCTTCAAATTGTCATCAATCAAGGGACTCTCTTCTGGAATCGTCGTTATATCTATCATTTCTGCCTCCTATAACATGCCAACTAAATCCAGACTTGGTGTCAATGTCTCTTCACCTGGTTTCCACTTTGCAGGGCACACCTGATCTCCGTGTTCTTCTACGAATTGGGCAGCCTGCACCTTGCGCAAGAGCTCCTCTGCATTCCTTCCAATTCCCATGTCATGAATCTCATATGCTTTAATCTTACCATCTGGATTCACGATAAATGTTCCCCGAAGAGCCTGTCCCTCTTCCGGCACCAGAACTCCAAATCCTCTCGCAAGCACTCCTGCCGGGTCTCCCAGCATCGGATATTCAATCTTCTTAATGGTATCAGACGCATCGGACCATGCCTTATGCACAAAATGTGTATCTTCTGATACAGAATATATCTCACAACCTATCTTCTGAAATTCCTCATAAAAGTCAGCCAAATCTCCCAATTCCGTTGGGCACACAAAAGTAAAATCTGCCGGGTAGAAAAAGAATACTCCCCATTTTCCAAGAACATCCTCTTTTTTAATTTCTTCAAATCCTCCGTTCAAAAATGCCTGCGCCGTGAATTCCGGTATCTCCATATTTATTAAATTTTTCATAATACACCTCTCTTTTCCTAATTGTAAAGCTTCCAGCACTCTGCTGATATTCTGATGTTTGAAAATAAATTCTGTAAGGTTACAAAATACACCTATAGACATATCTATTCCAAACTCCTATGTATTTATTATATATTTTATATTTTATATTTGCAATCAAATTTAAGACCAATTCAATTATTTTTCAAACTTTTTTCACTCAATATATAGGAATAATTAAAACTTTTTAAATATTCTTCTTTTTCTTGATATTTTTGCAAACATTGCCTATACTTAAGGTAGACAGAAAGAAACTAACATATTTAGCACCAAATGAACAAACGCTGTTCACAGATCGCGGAACAGTGTTTTTACGGAAGAAACAAAACAGATGTAGTTTCTACATCTGTTCCAAAAAAATCAGATAGGAGGTGGATACAGAATGGCTAAAAAATTAGATATCACTAATTTGAACGGAATGACAGAAGAAGACGAGACTACATGTGCAATCACTGATATGAACTGTGTTGAGACACAAGAAGAAAAGACCTGCAGTATTACTGATATGAACTGCGTTGATGAAGAAGATGATAAAACTTGCAGCATCACTAATATGAATTGTAATGACGAATAATTGTTACTTACAGTCAAGCGGATATTCACAATCCGCTTGCTTATCTGCTCAGAATATTGCACAAAAAATCCCGGTCGTTTGACCGGGATTTTTTCTTGAAGGATTCAGGTCGCAGCTGCAAACAGCCATGACCATTCCCCCTATTATACTATCTTATTCTTCTCCGTAGAGTGTAATCAGTTTGTTCAGGTAAGCATATCTTTCCTGAGCTTCCTTCTCAGATTTAGCAAACAGTTTTTCTGCTCTCTCTGGATTAGCTCTCTTAAGAGCGTTGTAACGAACTTCTCCATCTAAGAACTCCTGATAGCTTTCTGTTGGAGCCTTGCTGTCAAGTGTGAATGCTGCTTTTCCAGCTTCTTTTGCTGCCGGGTTGAAACGGAAGTTGAACCAGTATCCAGATTTAACTGCTAATTCTTCTTCTGTCTGAGCTTTATTCATACCTTTCTTGATACCATGGTTGATACATGGAGCGTAAGCGATGATCAATGATGGTCCTGGATAAGCTTCTGCTTCTGCAAGAGCTTTTACAGTCTGATTGTAATCAGCACCCATAGCGATCTGTGCTACGTATACATAACCATAACTCATAGCGATGGTAGCCATGTCTTTCTTCTTCACTTCTTTACCAGCTGCTGCGAACTGTGCAGTTGCACCTGTTGGTGTAGATTTGGAAGCCTGTCCACCTGTGTTAGAGTAAACTTCTGTATCAAATACCATTACGTTGATGTCTT
>JAQVCP010000080.1 GCA_028689735.1 Hespellia sp.
CTTCCAGCAGCTGCTCATCCCAGCTGTTCGCCATGGTTGCCGCCGTTGGAAAACAGGTTGCCGGAATACTTTTGTTCAGTCCCAGATGGTCTGCGCTCTGGGCCTGCTTGCGCACCCCATGAGGACCGTCCGATAAAAAGATTCCCGGTATTTCAAGACGGGGAATCGCTTTTGTCTGCCAGAAATTAGCCCCCGTTGTCATAGACGCCTTTTCCTCCAGCGTCATTTGTTCCATGATTTTCTGATACTTCATATATTCGTCCCTCTTACATAATGCTTTTGCTTTTCCTTCAGTAAAGCAGATATATGAAATCCGCTTCTTAATTATATCATGAATGCTTTCTTAATTAAATTGTCTTTTTCGGCTTATATTCTGTCTGCTCTTTTCCCGATACGAAAATAACAGCGGTCATCCCGCTGTTATCTTCGTATCATATTTCTTTATTTCGCTGTAATTATTTCACCTGCAAAAATCCATGCTTTTTTTAATAGTCCTACTCTTTTTCATCGGAACAGAATGAACCCCGCAGCGTCTCATTAGAACGAAGAGGGAAACTGTGATATAACAGTGTATTTTCCCGGATGGCTTCATCCTCTTGAAAAAACTTCGTGTGAATTCTATTCGCAATCATTTCTGCTGTCTCTTCATCTGCATCCGAGAGCATTACCAGAAATTGAAATCCCGTATATTGTGTAAACAGATCTCCTTGCCGCAAATTTTTCTGAATAATATGATGCAACAGATTCACCTGGACAGAACGCAGACGGAGACTGGGTGCATTTCCATTCGCATCTGTCAGGGAGAAAAAAACAACAGAAAGTGATTCCTGTCTGCGGCTCATTCTCCGCTCCATAAACCGATAGATACTGCGAAATGTCTCGTAATCCTTGTAAAGCGCTCCCTCCGGCTTTTGTGGCTCCTTCAGATTGGCATGAATGATTGCCAGATCAACAAGAAATCCTTTTTCTGCCGTTCTTTCTTCCTGGCATATCAAAAGACTATCTGTTATGGAATGCCTGTTCCCTTTTTTTCTTCTTTTTTTCTCCACCAGCAACTGCATATCTGCACGGTCAACAAGACTTCGATAGTCATCTGCGCTCTGGCAAAGACTTCCACAGACTGTCACAGAAATCCTGCCGCAGATGTCCCCAATATCATTCTCCCGAAGCCGTTTTTCAAACTGGCAGCACCGTTCTTTTATACGCTTCTCATCTAATCCCGCCGTGATAAAGGCCACAAACTCGTCTCCACCCACACGGCCTACAATATCTGTTGCTGCAACCATAACTTTCAGAACCGATGCAATTTTCTGTAGAACTGTATCTCCACAAATATGTCCATACACGTCATTGATCTGCTTGAAATCATCAACATCAAACAAAAACAGGGTTCCCTTCTGTCCCTCCTTTAGCAATTTGTTGATTTTCTCTTCTGTCGCTCCCCGGTTATAAATGCCTGTAAGCCAGTCTCTCTGCGCCTTCTGGAACAAACGTTTATTTTCTTCTTCAAGTTTTTTTAGTTTCCTCTTGCTCCTCTTCCTTTTCTCATGCTTAAGATCATTACGATTCTCTGTCATAAGCGCTCACTCCTCCCAAAATTCACCCTATTATCTCCAGGGACAAGCGGATACTCTAAATCCACTTTGTTACTTCCCCGTAACATCTTTGGTAAAGTTCAGAAGCACTTTTTGACGAATCGTTCTTTTCAAGGATGAATCGTAATTTGTTTTCCAAAAAAACAAAACGCAGAGGTATGATCTATGTATACTTTCTATATTCCTCTTACTTCATATCCTATATTTTATTTTTTTCTTTCTGGTTTGTCAATAAAAAAATAAACGGTATTTATTTCTACGTAATCAGTCAATTTTTTTACGTTTTCGACACATTTTATTGTTTTTCATATTCAAATATTTGAGTATCCGCAGATTCAGATACAATTTTGAGTCAAATATATCATAAACCAAAGATTGCAGACTAATAAATCGGATAATAAAAACTCCACCAACCTCGAAACTTTGCTGGTGGAGTTTTTATATCTCTTATCTTTCCCTATTCGGCATATCTCTGTGCATACTCTTCAACATTATCCGAATCAACTAAATAAATATCAGAGTAATAAGTATCTGCAACTTTTTGTTCCCCAAGAATCAGATTAGCAACCTTAAATCCTACTTCTGTCTGCGACCAGGCAGCGTCATCGTATGTCATAAAAATATTTCCGGCAGAGATCTGCTCACAAATTTCTGCAGAACTATTCTCACACACAATCTTTATATCGTTTTGCTTTCCAGACTGCTTAAGAGCTTCTGCTGCACCAAGTGCCATCTCTCCATCCTGAGCGTAGACCATTGTGATATCATCGTACTTTGTGAGTAATGTTGACATTACATCCATAGCTTCATTTCTATCACCATTTGCCACCTGACTGTCTAACAGTTCCCAGCCCTCGTGCTCATCAAATGCTGCATTTGCACCTTTGTCGCGCTCTTCATATGTCTGAGCACCAGGTTTTCCATAAATCGTTACCGCTTTTCCCTCTTCCCCGATTTTTTCGATTGCTTTGCTGACCGTAGTATATCCAAGGTCATATTGATTACAACTTACAAAAGAATCATAAGAAACACTTTCATCTGAAATTTTTGTATTTACATTTACAATCGGAACTCCCTCATCGTTAATTTCTGTGATGGCCGGAGAAATTCCTTCTGAATCTGCCGGAACAATAATGTATAAATCCGGAGGATCTAATAATGAATTCTCAATTAATTCAATCTGTTCCTCATTACTATTTGCAACTGTTGGAGCAAGAACATTTACCGTACAGCCATACTGCTCGCCAAGCATCTCTGCCTCGTTTGCTGCCTCCACCCAGAACATGTGAGTATAGCTCTTGAGCAGAACATTAATTGTCTTGCCCTTAAGATAATTCTCAGAGGTATCAATATCCGCCGACTCTTCCGCAGTTTCCTTTGATCCTGTGTCAGCAGATGACCCCGACGAATCGACCCTTTTGCCACACCCTGCGATTGCCACAACCATTGCAGCAACCAGAATAACACTTAAAACTTTCTTTTTCATTTTACTTCCTCCTTTTTTATAATGATTTTTCATTATTACCCTTCTTGTTCTTTTCCTGCAATTTTTCCATCAGTCTCTCTAAGAAAACTGCTACTATGATTACAAGGCCCTGCGCAAAATCCTGCCATATTCCAGGTACGCCAATATGTATCAGTCCATTATTCAATACAACGATGATCAATCCACCAACTAATGCTCCCAGAACCCGGCTCTTACCTCCAGCAAAGGAAGCTCCTCCGATCAGTGCCGCTGCAAAAGCCGCCATCGTAAAACTGTTCCCAAGCGTCGGCTCCGCTGCCCCAAGTTTCGCTATATACAGAAGGCCTGCCACCGCTGCCACAAATCCGCAGGCAGCATATGCCAATATAACAATTAGTTTTGAGTTAATGCCTGACAGTTCTCCGGCTGAAGGATTCGCACCTACAAAATACGTCTTTTTGCCAAATGTGGTTTTTGAATATAAAAACCATGCAAGAATCAGTACCGCTATAGATATCAGTAAATAACTGCCTCTCCAGGTATTGAAAATAGCTCTGTATTTATCAAAGCCATTTATTTGTCCTCCCTGAGAAATAACCAAAACTGCACCTTTAACAATCCAGTCCATCGAGTAGGTAGCCACAAAAGGAGGCAGCCCCACAAACGCTATCAAGATTCCATTTATGATTCCGATAGTGATACCAACAAGCAGTCCGGTTACAATACCCGCCAGAGAATTTCCCGTATACTGCAAAACCATCGCACACATGAAGGATGAAATCGTAATATTGGCTCCAATGGACAAATCGATTCCTCCCGTAATCATTGTTATGATCATGCCTAATGCAAGCAGAATCTCAAATGGTGCCGTCTGGAGAAGGATGTTTACAACATTCGAGCTGTTCCCTACACCAAAAAAGTTCTTTGTAAAGATTGTGAAAACAAGGAACAAAAGGACCAGTACAATCACACGAGATCCCTTTATAATGAAAGAAATCACATTATTTTTTTCAAATCCCATCGCTGTATACCCTCCTTAAACTCTTTTTATCTCTTATTTTTGAATTGATGACATCATAGAGAATAATTGCCAAAATTACTACTCCCAGCAAAACCTGCTGCCAGTAATTACTCAGACCAACCAACTGCAGTCCATTCTTCATGGCAGAAATAAAAATCGCTCCAAAAATCGTTCCTTTAAATCCACCTTTTCCACCATCCATTGCCGTTCCGCCGATTACTACTGCAGCTATGGCATTGAATTCATATCCTTCACCCAGGGTAGCTCCTGCGGAATTTGTTCTTGCCAATAACAATACAGCCGCCAGACCTGCCATCAACCCGGAAAGTACATATGCAAAAAATCTGGTTTTTTTCACATTCACACCTGAATTTTGAGCACAGATTTCCGAATCACCAATTGCATAGATATGTAACCCAAATTTTGTTTTGTAATTCACAAAGATCACAATCGCACAAATAATCGCTGCCCATATAATACATGTCCGAATTCCAAATACCCTTCCCGTACTGATCCACCTGAACATCGTGTCGAATCCACTCAAAACACCTCCTCCGGTCACACCTTTGGCCAGTCCAAATCCCATGCTCATGGTACCAAATGTTACAAGCCAGAAATTGAAGCGCATATATCCAATTAAAAGGCCATTCAACAGCCCAAAGGCAACTCCGATTGCACAGCATATCAACAACGCGATCATTATATTTGCCACTGTAATTGTTTCATATAACTTTAAATACATTCCTGTCACCGTTGCTGCAATTGTCAGAACACCACCAACGGACATATCAATCTCACCTAAAAGAATTACCATCGTCATTCCGGCTGCAAGTACGACAAGGGCGGATGTACTTTGTAAGATATTCATAATATTCCGTTCACTCAGATAACCCTTTGCAGCAAATGCGAAAAATACCATCAGCAAAATTCCAGCCCAAGTTGACCCGGGAACAGATTTAATTAATCTTTTCACTCTATTCATGATTCCCTCCTGACCCAAGCATAATAGTCAGCACATTGTCTTCCGAAAAATCATCTATCCCTCTAAACAATTCGCCTGAAACAACTCCATCATGCATTGCATAAATTCTATCTGACAATCCACAGACCTCATTCATCTCTGAAGAAATCATGAGTATGCCCGCTCCATTTCCAACCAGTTCATCCATCAGTGCATAGATCTCCGCCTTCGCACCAATATCAATTCCTCTTGTGGGTTCATCGAAAATAAACACTTCCGCCTGGGTCAAAAGCCATTTGGCCAATGCCACCTTCTGCTGGTTTCCTCCGGATAAACTTCCGACAATCTTTCCCGAATCGGTCGTAGCAACAGACATTTTCTTTACATATTCCTCTGCAATTTCCTTTTGCTTTTTTTGATTGACAATTCCACTTGGAAATATTCGTCCAAGCACCGCCGGAATGATATTATCTGAGATTGTAAAATCTAAAAACAGACCCTCCTGTTTTCTGTCTTCCGGCAAATAACTGATTCCCAGATCAATTGCTTTTCTTGGGCTGTGTCCGTTTAACTTAATTTCTCTTCCTGATTTGATAATCCTGCCAGAATCAATTGGGTCATAGCCAAATATTGCTTTTGCGACCTCGGTTCTTCCTGCCCCGACCAGTCCTGCCATACCAACAATTTCACCAGAATGAACTTTGATACTTACATTTTTAAAACGCAGACCCGTCAATTCTTTTGTCTCCAAAAGAACTTCCCCGCATTCGTTATATGTTCTGTCAAATAGTGTTCCAATGTTCCGGCCTATCATCATGCTGATAATTTCTTCTTCATTTGTATTCTTTACTTCTCTGGTGCCAACATACTTTCCATCTCTCATAACTGTAATTCGATCACCCAGTTCAAACATTTCATTCATTCGATGAGAAATGTAGATAATTCCAACTCCACTTTTTTTCAGCTTTCGCACGATTGCAAAAAGCGATTTGATTTCAGGAGCTGTCAGACTGGATGTCGGTTCATCTAAAATCAAAATTTTGTTCTGGCTGGAAGTTGCCTTCACAAGCTCCACCATTTGCTGCATTGCGATACTCAGGTCACTGGTCTTTGACGACGCATCAATTTTAACCCCCAGTTCATTCAGCATCTTTTGACTCTCTTCATTCATTTTTTTGATATCCAGGCTTTTTATGAGGCCTCCCTTCATAGGTTCACGCCCAATAAAGATATTCTGGGCCACCGTTCGGTTTGACATCATACTTAGTTCCTGATGCACCATGTTTATCCCATGCGTCTGAGCATCTACAACATCATCCGGTACAAAGTGATCTCCTTCAAGGTACATCTCGCCTTTGTCAATCGGATTGATTCCTGCAATCATTTTTACAAGAGTTGATTTTCCTGCGCCGTTTTCCCCAATCAGGACATGTACCTCTCCACTTCTAACTGTGAAACTCACATCATCAACTGCCACTACGCCTGGAAAAAACTTGGACAAATTTTTCAATTCCAGTAAATCTCTCGTCTCTTCCACTCTTTCCGCTCCCTTCCATACCGTATACGTTTTATATATTTATTGTATACCATAGGTATTCATTTGTAAACACATTTGTTATTTTTATGAATTTTTCATGAATTTTCACATTCTTTTTGGTGTATTTTCACTAAAAAGAATTCGCTCTTTTAAATCAATTTAAAAGTCGAGGATTTTTTTACAGAAATTAGGGTTGGGGGAGTTGTCAATGACAGGAGTGGAATCTGTATGAAAGTGGTACCGCCAAGTATTCATTACATGTATGTCAGTGGAGTATGTTTTTGGTTCAATATGCTGGTAATTTGTGACAACGAAGGTAAAGCTATACAAAAAGAAAAGCCCAGTATCATAAATTGATGACTGAACTTTTCTTTTTGTATTCACTAGATTTTTTGTCTAATTACTATTTTCTGTTATGGGATGAAACTGAGCCAGAATCTTATCCGTATCGGCGAATGGATTTGCTTTGATAAAGTCGTAAATTTTCTGTACGAATTCGGCCGGTTCTTCCATAAGGTCGGCAATAGTGGCAACATCCATATCTTTTTGAACCTTTTTCCGGATTAGCTCGATACGACCCTCAAGGAGTCCCTCTTCACGGCCTTCCAGCCGTTCATATACTTTTTCTTCCCATGCCTGCATGTGTATTTCACTCCCATCTCTTCACTGGATTTGACTGCGGATACTCGCTCCTGAATTGAAGAAGCTGTCGTACTGGTTAAAATTTGCTTAGTACGACAGCTCTTTTTTCTTTATCACCGTACTTTTGCAAGTACCAATGGCGAAAAGATAACAAACGAAACAACAACACAACATAACAAAACCGCAACCATAACCTTCGCATATTTCCAAGGTGTAATATCTACCACATTATCACTACCATCATACATTGGCTCTTTTCTTGGAGAAATCTTAGTGATAACAAAGATTACCAGCATGTTGATCCAAAAACATGCACCACTGACATACATGTAATGAATACTTGGCGGTACCACTTTCATACAGATTGCATATAGGATAATGTGCTGTACAATTGCCACTTTCGCTGCAATGGGTGGTACTTTTTTTGAAAACAACGCAAACAGCATAATTGCTAAAATCGGAACATTCAGGAAATTGAAAATGTTCATCATCAAATCATACAGTCCGGTAGGCGCATATATGATAAATGGAGCAATAATAATCGATAATAGTGCCAGAATAAATCCGAAAATTCTCCCCACTTTTACCAGCTTCTCGTCGTCTGCATCCTTCTGTATCCACTGTTTATAAATATCCAGTGAAAACATGGTGGTACAACTGTTAAGTGCCCCATTAAATGAACTTAGCACTGCACCAAACACTGCCGCTGCAACAATTCCAAGAACTGGCGTTGGAATCACTTCCTTGATAAGAGCCGCATATGCAATATCACCGTTTCTTGCCGCAATTCGTTCAAACATATCCGTCCCTTTGAATATCGCAAAGGATAGCAGTCCTGTAAAACCGATGTACCAAGGTCCCGGCAGTTTAAATGCCGCACAGGTGAGAATTCCTTTCTGCGCTTCAGCAAGTGATTTTGCCGCAAATGTCTTCTGGATAATAACCTGCGATGTACACCAGTAAAACAGCCAGAATACCGCCACTCCTAAAAAAAGAGTCGGAAACGGGAACTCCGGTGCCTGAGCATTTACCGCTCCAATTGCATTAAACTTTTCTGCCGGAACCTTCTCCAGCAATGTCGAAAATCCTTGAATAATATTTCCTTTTCCCAGTGTTGCCAGACCAAAAAACGGTACTGTCACACATCCACATAACAATAATACTCCATTAATCGTATCTGAAAACGCGACCATTCTCAATCCGCCAAATACAGTGTAACACAGACCTATAATTCCAATTGCAGCTCCAACAATCGTAACCGCTACAGAGTCAGATACCCCAAGCAGCCCGGCAACGTCAAAGATTTCATTGAACACAACTGCTCCTGAATATAATACCGTTGGCAGCAACGTTGCAATATATCCGATAATTAACAATGTAGATACAATTAGCTGTGTCTGCCTGTCGTAAATTTTTCCAAGATATTCCGGCATTGTTGAAACCCCAAATTTCAAATAGCGCGGTGCAAACACGAGTGCCATAATACTGATTGCAATGATACATCCATTTTCCCATGCAACTGCACCAGTCATGTTTCCCATGAATACCTGACCGCTTTGCCCGGACAATTGTTCTGTAGACAGGCAAGCCAGCAACATCGATGTTCCAATAACAATCCAACTCAATCCACGTCCTGCAAGAAAGTATCCATCTGATGTGTCCTTTTTTGCATTCCTTGTTTTCAGCCATGCGATTGCACCAACAGCTATCGTACACGCTAAAAACATAATCAAAACTATTGTCATGATGATTTCCTCCCTATTTTCATTCCTTTGTCTTATAAGAATTTACTCGTCAAATGTCAAAATAACCTTGAATGCTTCTTCCGGATGGTTGACTGCAAGATCCATTCCCTTATCCAACTCCATGAATGGAACGTGGTGCGAATTCAGTGCATCGAAATCATAAGTATCTTTGATTGCACTCATGAAACGGATTGTTCTCTGAGCCCAGTCTTTTGTTCCTCCTGATCCTTTGATCTTCAGTGTGCTCCAGATTGTCTTTCCAATCTCAACCGGAACCTTGCGCCCGATGGAATGACCAATCAGGTTTACACGACAACTGTGACCTGCAATGTCAAAGATTGACTGCAGAGCGGCATTGCTGCCAGATGCCTCAGCAATCACAGATGGACCGTGTCCGTCTGTTGCTCTTTTCACCTGCTCATAATAGTCAGGAGCAGTCGGATCCAGAACAACATCTGCTCCGTATTTCAGCGCACGTGCTCTTCTCACTGGATTCAGGTCTGCAACTATTGTCTTCGCACCGGATGTCTTACATACCATTGCTGCGGAAAGACCTACCGGGCCAGCCCCCATTACCAGCGCATAATCGGATGCATCAATGTAGCCGCCATTTCCCCAGATTCCAAAATATCCAATAGAAAAAGTCTCGACCCATGCGCCCATATCATAAGACCAGTCATCTGGAATTTTGTGTGCATACTCTTCTTCAATGATAAAATACTCGCCAAATCCTCCTGGAGAATCCGGTCTGAAACCAAGCTCTCTCATGTCAAGGCAGGCAGATGGCATTAATCCTTCTTTACAGTTCTGGCACACTCCACAGGCAAGTACACAGTCTGCTGTTACTTTATCGCCTTCTTTTAAAGTAAATACGCTGCTTCCCACTGCCACAACCTGTCCGCCAACTTCATGGCCAGGTGTATAGGGTGCAATATCATAGCGTCCTTCCGCAGATTCTCCGAGGAAACAATGTACATCGGAACCACAGATTCCACATGCCTTTGTTTTAACAAGTATCTGGTTCGGCTTCAATTCTGGCAGTTCCACTTCTTCAATTCTCAAATCCTTTGGTGCATACATAAATGCAATTTTAGCTTTCATATTTTTCTCCTTTTCGTTTTCCTTGTATTCAAATGGTATACAATCAAGATACATTAGTCAAGACTTTAAACACTTTTGTCATACATTTCTACATTTTCTCCAAAAACATATGTGTGTTTTTATGCATAATGATTATTGACTTTGTTATTTTTCAGTTTTTCCAAGTAGTACAGTATTTCTGTTTTTTTTGAAACAACTCTGTTTTCATAAATCGTAATTCTTTCGATATCATTGGTTCAAACTCCATCTGATCCAGCACATCTTTTTTCAAATCGATTCCCGGTGCAATCTCCAGCAACTGCAGTCCGCCTTTTGTCAATTCAAAAACAGCACGTTCTGTAATGATCAGCACCTGTTGTTTTGACTCCTCCAACGAATATTCACCCGAAAATGTAATCTGCTCCACTTGTCTGACAAATTTTTTTATGCTGCCTTCTCTCACGATCTGCAGTTTTCCTTCTGCAATTTCCACCTCGAGATTTCCTGCTGTAAAGGTGCCCACGAAGCAGACCCTTTTTGCATTCTGGGTAATGTTGATAAATCCACCCGGTCCAGTCACTTTTCCATTGAATTTAGAAACGTTGACATTTCCATTCCGGTCAAACTGTGCGCCACCAAGACATGCAAAATCAATCCCTCCGCCATCATAAAAGTCGAACATATCCGGCTGTCTGATGATTGCTTGCGGGTTATAGGCAGCTCCCGTCCCAAGACCAGGCGCCGACACCCCTCCGATTACGCCGGATTCCACTGACATAGTCACTGAGTCGATTCTGCCTTCTTCATTCAAGACTCTTGAGATTCCATCCGGAATCCCGATTCCAAGATTCACAAAATCACCGTCCCGGATTTCCTCGGCTGCGCGTCTTGCTATAATTTTTCGGATTCCTTCCTCCATTGGCTGAATCTGATCCAGCTGAGTTTTTGCATCTCCCGACCAGGACGGTTCATAAGGCTGGTTCAATGCAAACTGCTGTCTTCCATTCTCTCCGGTAGCCAGAACCAGATAATCCACCATGTTCCCCGGAACCACTACTTTTTTGGGATGGATGCTTCCACTCTCCACAATCTGTTCCACCTGAGCAATCACAATTCCGCCACTGTTCTTCGCTGCCGCCGCCATCTCGTACTGCTCCAGAGACAACGCCTCCTTCTCACAGGAAATATTTCCGTCCTCATCAGCTGTATTTCCTTTAATCACCGCTGCATTTACCGGGAATGCAGGATAAAAAAGATACTCTTTTCCATTCAGTGGAAGAAGCTGCACCACCTCATCCCCCTGACTCTTCGCCGCGTCATTGACTTTGGCGCCATCCACTCTCGGATCCACAAACGTATGCAGTCCTACCTGAGTCACAACGCCCGGTTTTCCTCCCGCAATCGCGCGGAACATCTGGGCGAGTACTCCCTGCGGTACCAGATATGCCGGAAATGCGTCCTTTTGAATCAGCTCTGCAAGCCTTCCTGCCATACTCAGATTTGATGCATACAACCGTCCAACCATCCCTTTCCGGCCAAAATGATTGAAGCCCCGCGTCTTTCCATCACCGCCCAGTCCCGCCACCGACACTAGATTAATTCCCCGCGGATGTCCTTTTGTTTGGAAAGATTCTTCCATCGCACAAAGAATCTCTTCTGCAAGACCAAACCCAATAAAACCAGATAAGGCAACAGTTCCCCCATCCGGGATCATGCCTGCTGCCTCCATTCCTTTAATTATTTTTTTCTTCAATTTCCACTCCTTTCTTTCGTCAGCTCATTATTATGCACAGCGGAAGCGCAATTCCAACGGTACAGGCCAAGGGAATCAAACCGCACGTGACAAAGTTATATCGATATGACTGTTTATGCGTTGTCTTACATATTGCATACACTGAGATAATCGACCCGTTCCAAGGCATCGTATCAAGGCAGCCTCCACCCAGCGCGCACAGACGGTGGATGAATCCAAGCTGGTATCCATTGGATGCCGATGCAAGAAAGGTATCCTTTAGCGAGGTGTACATCAGAGCCATTCCACCGGAAGAAGAGCCCAGAATGCAGGAGCACAGGTTCGATGCCAGCACCGCTGTCACATAAGGGTTTGTTTTGGCGGCCGAAAGGCTCTCAACCAGGTACCCGTAAAACGGTGTCAGGGCAGTCACACTGCCAAATCCGACGATTACCGCAGTATTCATATTGATCAAAACCGCATCTGTTGCTGATTTATTCATTCTCGCAAGGAATTCCTTTCTATCCAGATAGGGAAACTGCAGAAACAGTGCCGCCGCAATCCCGATGACCAGCCAGATGATAATTCCCCAATCCGTAAGGTTGAACCCGGCGATTACGAGGGCTAAGGGAGCAAGTCCTGCAAATCCGGACGGAAGATTCTCCGGTTCTGTCTCCTCCTGCTCTCCGGTTCCCTTACCGTTCTCATCGAAATGCACCCCCATCTTTTGGCACTTTTTCGCCTCATACGTCATATATACCACGATCAATACCGCCATTGCCACTGATGCTACAACTCCCGGTATCAATCCTGCATAGGATGTAGTCCCCAGGTTATTCATGGAGAGAATATTAGGAATCTGTGGTGTAAATGGTCCTGTCATCGCAAAGGTCCACATGCCGCCACACACAATTCCAGGCAGAAGAAAAGTCGGAATATCCGCTTCTTTGAACAGCCGGAGCGCGATTGGATACACCGCAAAAATGATAACAAAGCTATTGATTCCACCATAACTCATCACGGCTGCGCAGAGCAGACATGCGATCATACAATTCCGTATCTTTCCCGCCCCGAACAACTGTGCAATAAGTTTTCCAATCTTGGTCGCCGCACCGCTCATCTCAAAAATGCTCCCCAGCATATTGCCAAGAAGAAAAATCGGAAAATAGGACACAAAGAAGTTAGCAACGCCCTGCAGATAAGTGCCTGTAAGTGCATCCATCAGGGGAAGTCCGCTGGTGAGACAGACAATAATGACAGCCACCGGCCCCGCCAGCAGTGGTGAGATCTGTTTGAAGATCATAACTGCAATCAGACAAAGTGCAGCCATGACTCCGATTCCTGATATCAGATTCATATTCTTTCCTCCAGTCTTTTTCTCAGCATCTGCCAGGCAATATCCACCAGTAGATTTTCTGGTACGATTTGAGAGACCAGGCCAATCCGGAGTGCCTCTTTTGCATCCACCATCCGGCCTCCCAAAAGCAATTCTTTTGCCATTCCAATCTTCACCAGACGCGGAAGTCTCTGGGTACCACCTGAACCAGGGATGACCCCAAGTGAAACCTCCGGCATTGCAAATACTGCCTGGCTGGTGCAGATCCGAATGTGACATGATAATGCCAGTTCACATCCCCCGCCAAGGGCATACCCATTGACGGCTGCAATAACCGGAATGGAAAGCAGCTCAATTTTACGGAATGCCCGGTTGCAGATAACTCCAAAATCATAAGCATCTTTTCCAGTCATATCCTTCATTTCCGCAATATCCGCACCTGCCACGAAAGCCTTGTCCCCATCTCCGGTTATGATCAGGCCCTTCGCTTCCGTCTCCTTTACGAAGTCTGCCACCTCTGACAGTTCCTGATACAACTCATAATTAAGCGCATTTAATTTTTCCGGACGGGAAATTGTGAGCAGAGCAATTTCATCGCGCAATTCATATCGAATAAAATCCCATCGTTCTTTCATTATGCTTTTTTCCATATTTTCAAAGTCCTCCTCACTGTGCAGAACAACATACTGTCCGGATTTTGCAGGACGCTGATCTTTGATGCATGTCCGGTGACATCCGCAGACGATAAGGATTATGTTATATTCCTGATCAGTACTTACGGACTCAATGCTGCAGCCGGTAAGATTTTTACTTATTTTTTCAACTGCCTTTTTCCGATTGTAATTGGGATTGCAGCCACCACAATATTTGATACCTATCTTCATACTCTTTTTTCCAAAATAGCCTTCGCAAAATCATAAAGTTCCTGGCTGACCTCTTCCTGTAATTTCACATCAGTCACCTGGTTGCTATGCTCTAATATTTCTTCCTTCACCTGACTCTCCAGTGTATATTTTGCTGACGGACAACCACTGCAATGTCCCAGCAGCCGCACATATACGGTGCCCTCTCTGATATCTGCAATCTGCACATCCCCACTATGCTCTCTGAGCTGCGGACGAACATATTCTTCCAAAATTTCTTCTATCTCTTTATACAAATTATCCATCGTCATTCCTCTTTTTTATGCGGACACCACAAACTGCTCATGGTGTCCGCATAAATCACTGTTTATTCATACCTGCAATGAAATCTCTTCTCGTATTCCGCTTTTAAGCCATCCTGGAAATCAGGATGTGCAATCTGA
>JAQVCP010000014.1 GCA_028689735.1 Hespellia sp.
CGTCATAGAGTCCAAGGAAAAATAGGTCAGACCGATACCTTATCATTGTACAGCTTTAGCAACAAGAGGGATAGAACCCAACTGGCTGTTGGGGAATCTAAACCCTACACTTATATATTAGGAGGAAAAAATGAAAAGGGAACAGGTGCATCGTCACCGAAATAAAAAGAAAAAATATACAAAAGCGATTGTAATTGGTGTTATTCTTGCAGTGCTTCTGGCAATCGGAGGCGTGGGGGTTGCGGCGTATGCCTATGTGACCCAGCCTGCCATCGTACAGATGAAGGCCGAGGTGGTGTCCATGCTTCAAGATGAAACGGTGCCAGAGTTTAAGGTGGATGTCATCTGTAATAAGAATCCGAATACCGTGTTGGACTTTAAAGAGCGCTATACTGTTTCAAATCTGGTAAAGGATCTGAAAGCGGGAAAAGGTTATACTGTGTCCAGCGAAGCTGATACTGCGGCAGAGGGAGAGTATCCGATTATTATAAAGCTTGGGAAAGAACTGGAGGAATCCATTGAGAAGGCCTGGTTTGGTCGGGTGGATGTTCAGACGGAGAATGCGGTTCTAACGGTAAAGAATAAGTATGGAGAGTGGGATGGCAGCAGATTCAAGCGATGGGATGGAACTTATGTGTCCGATGATTTTGTTGTGTCTCAGGGGAGTACATACTATTTTGACAGCGAGGGAAATTCGGCAGTCGGCTGGCAGGATATCAGGGATGCCAGTTACTATTTTGGCAGTGATGGTAAGATGGCAGTTGGCTGGTTAGAGCCAGGGGACGGCGGGAAGTACTACTTCCAGGAAAATGGGCAGAGACAGACAGGATGGCTGGAAACGGACGGAGCAAAGTATTATCTGGGAGAAGATGGAAGAGCTGTAACCGGCGATGTGACAATTGATGATAAGATCTGTACGTTTGCAGAGGATGGAACCTTTCAGTCGGAGCGGGATATTCCTGCTTCCAATGTGGATAGGGGGAAACCGATGATTGCTCTGACTTTTGACGATGGTCCGGGACCAAGGACTATGGAGCTTCTTGGAGTGTTGGAGGCGAACAATGCCCGGGCAACCTTCTTTATGCTGGGGCAGAAGGTCGGAAATTATGGTGATACGATTCAGAAGATGAAAGAGATCGGCTGTGAGATCGGAAACCATTCCTGGGATCACACCAGTCTGGACTCTCTGAGCGCGGGTGGGGTGGCAGATCAGATAAATAGCACCAATGATGCACTTTCCAGTGTGATTGGTGTTGGAGCGACGGTGATGCGGCCTCCCTATGGAGCAATCAATGAGACTGTAAAAGAAAATGTTGGTCTTCCGCTGATTCTGTGGTCGGTCGATACCCTGGACTGGAAGACAAAGAGCAAGGATGCAACGGTAACAAGTGTGATGACAACGGCGGGGGATGGTGATATCGTACTGATGCATGATATCCACTCTTGGTCAGTGGATGCAGCAATAGAATGCATCCCGAAGCTTATTGCTAATGGGTATCAGCTTGTCACTGTGAGTGAAATGGCAGAAGCAAAGGGGACAGCCCTTTCGAATGGTGGTAAATATTGTGACTTTTATTAATAAGAACAAAAAGAATATGGGCGTGCCGAAAAACCGCAGACAGCAGTTTGTGGCAGCGCTCAAGAGAGAACTGAGGGAACATAAAAGTTCCTTCTGGGTGTATACGATACTGCGGGTCATTGTTATTGTAGTAATGATTCGTCAGTTTTTTCTGGGAAACTACGAAGGATTTTTACTCTGTATCCTGACACTTCTGTTGATGCTGGTGCCGAGCCTGATTCAGGTGCAGCTCAAGATTGAACTGCCAACAACACTTGAAATCATTGTGCTGCTCTTTATCTTTGCGGCAGAGATTCTGGGGGAAATCAATGCGTTTTATGTGTTGATTCCTTTCTGGGATACCGTACTTCACACTCTCAACGGATTTCTGGCGGCGGCGATTGGATTTTCTCTGGCGATGCTGCTGAATGACAGCGAGCGTCTTGCGTTTGATCTGTCGCCGGTATTTCTGGCAATTGTGGCGTTCTGCTTTTCTATGACTATCGGGGTTCTGTGGGAATTCTTTGAGTGTGCGATGGATTTGTTTTTTCATTTTGATATGCAAAAAGATACGGTGATTCATTCAATCAACAGTGTGATGCTTGATCCAAGTGGGAGAAATACAGTGACTAGTATCGCCGGAATCGGGGATACTATAGTCAATGGAAAGTCTCTTGGCGTGGGCGGCTATCTGGACATTGGTCTGTTAGATACGATGAAGGATCTGTTTGTCAACTTTATTGGTGCGGTGATCTTTTCCTTTATCGGCTTTTTCTATGTGAAAAACAAGGGGAAGGGAAAAGTGGCAAGACGGTTCATTCCGAGAAGAAAGGACAGAGACAAGGATTATCTGGCGCAGGAGCAGGAAAATGCAAGAGCCCAGGCAGAACGGCTGGCATTGTTGAAAAATGAGGAGCAATTATTGGGCGTGGGAGAAAAAGAGGCTGGGCTGTCCGCAGAAAAAATCGAAAAATAGACGAAAAACGCTTTCCTATTTCATGTAGAACAACTATAATGAGATTAGGAGAGTTTTTTGTAATCGGGGGATAGATTTCCCATTACAAACCATTTATGCAGGCACGCACAGTGCATGGATAAAAAGTATTATTTATTTTAACAGGGAATTTATCAACAGCTAGGGGGGAACATCATGGAAGAAAAAAGAAGTACTAAGATTGTCACAATTCCTAATATACTTAGTCTGTTCCGATTCGTATTAGCATTTCTATTTGCATGGGTATATCTGCATGCGACAACACCGAGAGAATATTACATCGCAGCAATTATTATTGTAGTATCTGCAATCACAGATGTCGTTGATGGAAAAATTGCAAGAAGATTTCATATGATATCGGAATTGGGTAAGATTCTGGATCCGGTGGCGGACAAATTCACCCAGGGGATTCTCGCGCTTTGTCTGATGAAGAATTATCGTCTGATGATTGCGCTGGTCATTGTTTTTCTGGTGAAAGAGGCTTATATGACAATCCGCGGAATTATCGTGCTCAGAGAGAGCGGACGGAATGACGGAGCGAAGTGGTATGGCAAGCTTAATACGGTTGTGCTCTATCTGGTAATGTTCGCTCTGCTGGTTTATCCGGAGATGCCGCAGAATATTGCGAATGTACTGATTCTTTTTTGTGTTGCAGTGATGTTTTTCTCCTGGTTCAAGTATGCGAAGATGTATCATCAGATTCTAAAAGAAGCCAGGAACGGCAAGGAAGAGAACACGAGGAAAAATGGAAAAGGGATACTTGGTCTTATGATGATTGCTGTGTTGTGCGTCAGCATTTGCCAGTCTGCAGAGGCCTGGGAGGGCGATTCTGTCACGGTAGTGGCGCTGGGGGACAGCATTGCAAAAGGCTATTCTGGAAACCAGGAGAATATTGCCAGCTACTCTCAGATTCTTGCGGATGAGATTGGCTGGGAGGATAAGCTGAACGTCAATTATTACAATTATGCGAAGAATGGACTGAACAGCGCAGGGCTTAATGAGAGGGTACTGATTAAGAAAGAAGTCCTTGCCAGCCTGCAGCAGGCAGATGTAATCACAGTGACGATTGGTGCCAATGATCTTCTGGATGAATGTAAAAAAGAAGCACAGGATATCCTGAATACAGAGACGAGATTCGAGAGCGCCAACCAGGCACTGACGGCGCTGAAGGAAGCGGTGAGCAGTAATCCGTTGGTGCTTTTTGATGTAATCAAAGCACTTGGTAATTGGGATTATTCGACCTTTGAGGAGCAGTGGAAGATTGCGATGGAGACCATCAATGCACACAAGAAGGACTCCGCGCAGGTAATTGTGACGAATATCTATAATCCGGTGGCCAATCTTGAGATGCCGGGGACGATGAATAAGGTGGTGGAGAGTGTAATCGGCAACATGAACAAGGTTATGACCGATCACCAGAAGGAATATGGCTATGAGCTGGTGGATGTGTTTGAATCGGAGGTTAGCTTTAATACACAGGCAGATGGACTACACCCAAATCAAACCGGTCAGGAGATGATTGCCGCACTTGTAACAACAAAGGTGGTGGACCCATCTATTGCGATTGCGAAGGAAAAGGAGCAGGAGCAGGCGGCTGCAAAAGTGGCGGCGGAAAAGAAGGCAGCACAGAAAGAAGCTGAGAAAGTGAAAAAGAAACAGATGACGATGGTGAAGAGACTTCTGACTGCTTCCATGGTGGGAATTGTTCTAATCGCAGCAATTCTTCTGCTGAGAAGTCGCAAGGCCCATGTGCTTGGAGGGCATGCAGGCGGTGGTGAGATTACCGGGTAGCCGTATTCGACTTGAATCAATAGAAAAATCACATTTGAAACACAATATAAACACATTTTATTGCTAGGGTATGTTTAGCACCTGGTAATGTCAGTATTACGGGCATTACCAGGTGCTTTTGTTTTTGATAAAGGTGCATACTTTATCAGAATTTATAATAATATACCGGAACCGCGTGTCCTTAGGGTTATCTGGCGAAAACCGGACATATACTGAACACGTGGAAGAGCAGGAGGCAGTAAATTGATTGAGGTAAAGAATCTTGTAAAGAAGTACGGGAATCATCTGGCCGTAGATCATCTGAGTTTTCAGATTGAAAAGGGACAGATTTATGGATTCCTTGGACCAAATGGTGCAGGAAAATCGACGACGATGAATATCATGACAGGATATCTTGGCGCAACAGAGGGTCAGGTGATGATTAATGGTCATGACATTTTAAAGGAGCCGGAAGAGGCAAAAAAATGCATTGGATATCTTCCGGAATTACCACCGCTGTACACAGATATGAAGGTGGAGGAATATCTGCAGTTTGTTGCAGAACTGAAGAAGATAGACAAGAAAAAACGGGAAGAAGAAATGGAACAGGTCATGAAACTTGCTAAGCTTATGGATGTGCGGGGACGCCTGATTCGGAACCTGTCAAAAGGTTACAGACAGAGGGTTGGGCTCGCCCAGGCGATGATCGGATTCCCGGAGATTATTATTCTCGATGAGCCGACTGTCGGCTTAGATCCAAAACAGATTATCGAAATACGTGAGTTGATCAGGACCCTTGCCAAGGATCACACGGTCATACTCAGTTCCCATATCCTGGCAGAAGTGCGTGAGGTGTGCGATTACATTATGATTATTGCAAAAGGAAAACTGGTAGCCAGCGATACTCCGCAGAATCTGGAACACCTTATGGAAGGCTCTGAGGAAATCGAGCTGACGGCTAAGACCACACCTGAAAATGTACATTCTATTCTGAAGAAAGTCAATCATCTTGGTGAGGTTGAGCTGAAAGAGACAGAGGAAGGTACTTATGCGAAGGTGGAAGTTCTGGATGATGCAGATGTGAAAGATGATATCTTCTTTGCATTTGCGGAAGCGAAATGTGTGCTTTCTTCTCTTCAGACGAAGCAAGTTTCACTGGAAGATGTCTTCCTGGAATTGACCGGGGAAGAGCAGTCTCTGGAGGAGACCACGCGAAATGACCGGGAATTAATTGAAGAATCGGACAGAGCGAACCGGGCAGCAGACGAGAGTGCAGAAGAAGATGAATCTGTAGAGGTGGATCTGGAGCGAGAAGAGCAAAGAACTACAGACGAGTGTGCGTCTGAACCGGGCGAAACAGAACAAGTGCAGATAAAACAAGTGAGTGAGGAGGAAAAAGAAGATGGCAGCGATTTATAAAAGAGAATTGAGATCTTATTTCCACTCGATGATTGGCCCGGTAATCGTGGCAGTGCTGGTGGCGTTTACAGGGGTTTACTTTATGGCTTATAACTTGAACGCAGGATATCCGTACTTTGCATATACGTTGTCGGGAGCGCTGATTGTATTTCTGGCAATCATTCCGATTCTGACTATGAGGAGTTTTTCAGAGGAACGAAAGAACAAGACGGACCAGCTTTTACTTACAGCACCAATCAGCATTTCTAAAGTAGTACTTGGTAAATTTTTCTCTATGGCGACAGTGCTGTTGATCCCGAATCTGATCTTCTGTCTGTTCCCACTGATTATTAAGGCGCAGGGAAATGCATTTTTTCTGGTAGACTATACGTCGATTTTTTCCTTTTTCCTTCTCGGATGTGTTTATATTTCCATTGGGATGTTTCTTTCATCCCTGACAGAGAGCACGATTATTGCGGCAATCAGTACCTTTGGTGTCTTGCTTGTATTATATCTGTGGAAAGGGATTATGCAGTTTATGCCGAGTAGTGCCATCAGCGGACTTGTTGGAGTCATTGTGTTGCTGACGATTCTTGTCTCCTACATTTTTCAGATGACAAAGAACTGGCTGATTAGCGGAGCAATCGAAGTGGTGGGTGTCATTGCAAGTATTGTTACCTATATCGTGAAATCCAGTCTGTTCGACAATCTGCTTGGAAACTGGCTTGGAAAACTGGATCTTACGTCGATCTTCACGGGAATTGTTGAGAATAATATTGTGGATGTGAGCGGATTGGTTCTCTATCTCTCTATTATAGCAGTTTTTATCTTCCTGACGATACAGACGATTCAGAAAAGACGCTGGAGTTAGGGGGGAAATAAGGTGAATAAAATAAAAAAATTATTGAAAACTACAGAGACCAGAAACGGCAGCTACAGTGTGGGACTGGTTGCAATTGTGATTGCGATTGTCGTTGTCGTGAACTTGATTGTGGGGCAGCTCCCGGAGAAAATCCGCAATATCGACATTAGCAGCAATAACATATATGAAATTACAGATACAAGCAGAGAGATTTTAAGTGATCTGAATCAGAAGGTGACCTTTACAGTTCTTGCGGATAAAGAAAACACAGATGAGAGAATCAAGACATTTCTCAGCAAATATACAGGTCTTAGCAAAAATATTTCGGTGACCTGGATTGACCCGGTGCTGCATCCCTCTGCATTGACTGAAAACGATGCTGAGTCAGATACGATTGTCATCAATTGCGAGGATACCGGCAAGTCAACGACCGTTGCATTTTCTGATATTATCGTATCCGACGAATATGCATCCTACTATTCTTCCGGCTCAAGTACGGAGACAGAGTTCGATGGAGAAGGGCAGTTGACCAGTGCTGTGAATTATGTGACGACGGATAAGACACAGACCATTTACCGGACGGCAGGACATGGGGAGAGCACACTGGCGACTTCGATCAGTGATTTGATGACCAAGTCTAATTACACGGTGACAGAATTGAATCTGATGATGGATGGCGCGATCCCGGATGACTGTGACCTGCTCTTTATGTATGCGCCGACTACAGATTTGTCAGAGGAAGAGACGGGAATTGTATCGGATTATCTGGCAGCAGGAGGGAAAGTGATGATTCTTCTTGGAGAGCAGAAAGACCTTCCGAATCTGACAGGACTGATGAAAGATTACGGCATGGATGTGGTGGATGGTTATATTGCAGACGCCTCCAGATGCTACCAGGGCAACTATTATTATCTCTTCCCGAATCTGACAGTGAGTGGGGATATGTCGAAAGGTATTTCCTCACAGATGGTTCTTCTGGTGAACGCTCAGGGTATGAACCTGGTGGATCCGGCGAGAGATACCATTACAGCAACTGGATTTATGAGCACAAGTACAAGTGGTTATGCAGTGACTGAGAGCGGGCAGACACAGGGGACTTACTACCTGGGAGCATACGCGACCGAGAACGTTTCTTCTTCGGGAAATAAAGATGGGGATGCGTCATCTGCTGACAGTGCAGACAGCACGGACAGCTCAAGTGCGGACACTACGTCTTCAGACAGTGGAGATAGTTCAGACAGTTCGGAAGATACAAGCAAGGAGAGCAGACTGACAGTGATCTCGGCGGGTAATCTTATCAACTCGCAGATTACAGACTCCTTCTCCACACTGGAGAACAACACACTCTTTATGAATGCGGTTGCAGCGAACTTTGATGGCACGCAGAACATTTCTATCGAACCGAAGAGCCTGTCTGTCGAGTATAATACCATGCAGTATGCAGGACTGATTTCACTGGCGGTTATTTTTGGAATTCCGCTGATTGTCCTGATTTGTGGATTTGTCGTATGGTTCCGCAGAAGAAAGGCATAGAGGGGGCAGACTGTATCATGAATATAAGTAAAAAACAAAAACCGGTGCTTGTCCTTCTGATTGTATTGGTGGTCCTGATTCTGGCGTATGTGGGGTTAAATGTCTATAACAACGGGCAGGACAAAAAAGCTGAGGAAGAAGCAAAGGCGGATACCATCTATGTAACAGACATTGATTCCATTCAGTATATGGATTATGATTTCGGCTCAGGAGAGACCACCTTTGAATGCGTGGATGATACATGGTATTACACACAGGATAAAGATTTCCCGTTAGATGAGTCTTACCCATCTTCCATGGCAAAGACTCTTGGTTCGCTGAAGGCGGACCGGGAGCTTACCGATGGAGATTCACTGGCAGATTATGGGTTGGAGAATCCGGGCTGCACAGTCAAAGTGAAAGATGCAGATGGTGTTGAAACAGATATTTACATTGGAAATGCTACGGGAGATTATTATTATGTGACTGTGGGAACAGAGGGAAAAGTCTATACCGTGGCCAGCACAGAATTTTCAGACATGCAGACTGCTGTGACAGACATGGCGGCGTTGGATACTTTCCCGACTATCGGAAGTGGAAACTTAAAGAAAGTCGAGATTACCGAAAACGACACGACGACGACCATTGATTCCGAGAATGACGATGACGCAGAAAAAATCGCTACATCGGCCGGCGGGCTGAGTGTTGTGGCTCTGGATACCGTTGCAGATTACTCAGCAGATGAAGCGGCACTGAAAAAATTCGGTCTGGAGGAAACGACCAGCACCAAGGTAGTCGTGACATACACAGATAACAAGGAGGAGAAAACCATAACCTTTTATCTTGGGACGGAAGATGGAAACGGAAACCGCTATATGAAACTGGCCAATTCCGATATCGTGTATCAAGTGAAAACATCGACCTGCGATAATATCTTGGGAGTTACAGATGATTCTGAGTAATTTACAAAAAATTTATAGGGAGTTAATTGACATCTCGCCTCAAAAAGCTGACAATAAGAGTTAAATTCAGAAAAAGTGAGGAAAATGATATGAAAGAAAAACTGATGAGATTTATGCAGGGAAGATACGGAGTAGATTCACTCTCAAAATTTTTACTCGTGATAGGGGTGGCGGCAGTCGTGCTCTCGTCCTTCACAGGGGGGAACATAGCGGGAAGAATCATTTACATCATAGGCTGGGTTGCAATCATCCTGACTTACTTCAGGATGTTCTCGAAGAACTACACGAAGCGTTCGGCAGAGAATCAGACCTATCTGAATAAGACGTATAAGATCCGTTGCTGGTTTGCAAAGCAGAAGAATCTCATCAGTCAGAGAAAAGTCTATCATATCTACAAATGCCCGAACTGTAAGCAGAAGATTCGAGTGCCAAAGGGCAAAGGCAGAATCGAGATCAGTTGTCCCAAATGCCGCACCTCATTTATCAAAAAGAGTTAATATATCTATTTATTATGAGCCGAACAGCGATGTCCGGCTCATAATGGAATCAGAGGTATCTTACATATCAAAAGAATTGGAGGGGTAGAGAATGTTTGGGTATATCAGTATCAACAAAGCAGAGATGAAGTTCAAAGATTTTGACTTATATCACTCCTTCTACTGTGGACTCTGCCGGAGATTGAAAGAAAAATACGGTAAGCGGGGGCAGATGACTCTATCCTATGATATGACGTTTCTTCTGGTACTGCTGACAGCGTTATATGAGCCGGAGACGGAGGATGGCATGTGCAAGTGTATCGCACATCCGTTTGAGAAGCATCCGACCAGAATCAATGAATTTACAGATTATGTAGCAGACATGAATCTGCTTCTTTCCTATTACAAATGTGAAGATGACTGGCAGGATGAAAAAAAGCATCTTAAACATTTATATGCAGGTCTGCTGAAGTCTGAGAATGAGAAGGTGCGCGTCCGGTATGAGGAAAAGGTAAAGCGGATTGTAGACTGTCTGGATGAAATCTTTATCCATGAGAAACAGGGCGAAGAGAATATCGACAAGATGGCGGGGTATTTTGGTGAAATCATGGGACAGATTTTTATGTGCCGAGAGGATGAGTGGAAACAGAGCATGTATAAGATTGGGTTCTACCTTGGCAAGTTCATTTACCTGATGGATGCGTATGAAGATATTGAGGAAGATATCAGAAAGAATAATTACAATCCTTTTAAGAATACTTACCAGGAGGAAACATTTGAGACCGATTGCAGACAGATTCTTACCATGATGATGGCAGAGTGCTCGAGGGAATTTGAAAAACTTCCCATTATTGAGTATGTCGATATCTTGAGAAATGTGTTATACTCAGGAGTGTGGACCCGTTATGAACAGGTACGGGCAAAAAGAATTAAGGAGAAATAGAATATGGGTGATCCATACAGCATATTGGGAGTAGACAGGAGTGCTTCTGATGAAGAGATAAAAAAAGCATATCGGTCATTGAGCCGTAAATATCATCCGGATGCGAATATTAATAATCCAAACAAAGATCAGGCGGAGGCGAAGTTTAAGGAAGTGCAGCAGGCTTATCAGCAGATTATGGACAACAAGGCTTATGGAGATGCCGGCTATGGACAGGCGGGATCTTATGGGGAGAGCTCGTTTGGAGGATTTGGCAGTTTCGGAGGCTTTTATGGAGGACAATCCTCACAGGCACAGCAGAACCAGTCGGAGTCAGAGATACATTTACAGGCGGCTGGGAATTATATAAGGAGCGGACATTACAAGGAAGCCTTGAATGTGTTAGAGGGAATCCAGGAACGCTCTGCACTTTGGTATTTTTACAGTGCATCAGCCAATTCGGGGATTGGCAACAATGTGGTGGCACTTGACCATGCACAGAAGGCTGCAAGTATGGAACCAAACAATATGCAGTATCAGTTATTGCTGCAGCGTCTTGAGGGTGGAGGCGGCTGGTACCAGAGCCAGCAGAGCACATATGGCTATCCGACTATGGGTGGCAGCGGAATGTGTCTGAAGCTCTGTATAGCTAATATGGTATGTAATTTATGCTGCGGTGGAGGCGGTCTTTGCTTCGGCGGTGGTTACGGTGGGAGATATATGTAATCTCTTTGTGCGATGAGCAGCATCGAAAGCAGTGAGGGCGATACAAAAGACCATTCTGCTCGGAGCTGATGATTTTCCTACAAAGCCCTGAATATTCGGAAAAATCAAGCAGTAAAATCAAAATAGAACACATGGCGTAAAAGTGCACTTTGCTACTCAGAAAAGGTCCTCAGAGGACGTATCTGAATGCAATGTGCACTTTTATATTGCCCGGAGAGTTAGAAGGGACAAACTTTATTTTACATATTCTTAACGAAGTACCGCTTTTTGATTTAACATTCGCTCTGTAAAATAGCCAGTGTGAACAACAAAAACAAGAAAAGAGGAAAGAATAAAATGAAAATGAAAAAGTTTGTCGCATTAGTTTCGGTAGTAAGTATGTTGGCAGTTGCAGCAACAGGATGTGGAAACACATCAGCTGACAGCGCATCGGGAAGCACAGCTGACAGCGCATCGGGAAGCACAGCTGACGGTGCATCAGGAAGCGATTCAGCTTGGGACAGCTCAATGGATATCACCGTAGTGTCAAGAGAAGATGGCTCCGGTACAAGAGGAGCATTCATCGAATTATTCGGAGTAGAAGAAAAAGATGCTTCCGGTGAGAAAGTTGATAACACAACAACAGATGCTCAGATTACAAATAGCACATCTGTAATGATGACAACAGTAGCGGGAGATGAATATGCAATCGGTTATGTATCACTTGGTTCTTTAGATGACAGCGTAAAAGCAGTGAAGATCGATGGAGCTGAGGCAACAGCTGAGAACGTAAAATCAGGTGACTACAAGGTAACAAGACCATTTAACATCGTAACAAAAGAAGGAATGAACAACGAAGTAGCAACAGATTTTATCTCATTCATCATGAGCACAGAAGGCCAGAAAGTTGTTGAAGACAACGGTTATATTGCAGTAGATGATGTGACAGCATACGCAGGAAGCAAGCCTTCAGGAAAATGCGTAGTAGGTGGTTCTTCTTCGGTATCTCCAGTAATGGAAAAATTAGTAGAAGCTTACAAAGCAGTAAATACAAACGCAGAAATCGAACTTCAGACAACAGATTCTACTACAGGTGTTACATCTACACAGGATGGAAGCTATGATATCGGTATGGCATCAAGAGAATTAAAAGCAGAAGAGACAGGTGTTACAGCTACAGTAATCGCAACAGACGGTATCGCAGTAGTAGTGAACAACGACAGTACAGTGGATGAGCTCACAACAGAACAGGTAAAATCAATCTACACAGGTGAAGCTCTTACATGGGATGAGGTATTAAAGTAAAATGAAAAAGGAAGCATGTGAAAAGGAAAAGAAGATAGCTTCCAAAGGAAGCAACATCGTTCTTGAAAAATCCATGCAGGGAGTATTCTTTATTGCCGCCTGTGCTTCGGTACTGGCGGTAGCTCTCATTTGTATCTTTCTTTTTGCAAATGGGCTTCCTGCAATGAGCGAAATTGGGGTCATAAAATTCCTTACGGGAACCGTATGGAGACCAAACAACGATTTGTATGGTATCTTCCCAATGATTATCGGCAGTATTTATATTACAGCAGGAGCAATCGTATTCGGAGTCCCGATTGGTATTTTAACAGCAGTGTTCATGGCCAAGTATTGTCCAAAGGTAATCTACAAACCGTTAAAATCAGCAACGGAGTTACTTGCAGGAATCCCATCTGTTATTTATGGTTTCTTTGGACTGGTGGTATTAGTACCGTTTGTCCGAAATGCAGGCAGAAGCATGGGCCTTCCCGGTAATGGAAGCAGTATCCTTACTGCATCACTTTTGCTTGGAATGATGATTCTCCCGACCATCATCGGACTGACAGAATCTGCAATCCGTGCAGTGCCGGAACAGTATTACGAAGGTTCCCTTGCACTTGGGGCAACTCACGAAAGAAGCATCTTCATGGTTGTCATCCCGGCAGCAAAATCCGGCGTGATCGCAGGAATCGTTCTTGGAATCGGTCGTGCAATCGGAGAGACAATGGCAGTAATCATGGTAGCTGGTAATCAGGCGAGAATGCCATCCGGTCTTCTCAAGGGAATTCGTACCATGACAGCCAACATCGTTATTGAAATGGGATATGCAACAGGTTTACATAGAGAAGCATTGATTGCAACGGGTGTGGTACTCTTTGTGTTCATCTTGATTATCAACTTTAGCGTTGCATTCTTAAACAGGAGGTCAGGAAATGATAAATAAAGAAACATTCAGCGGGAAGATGAAATCCTACCTAAAAACTCCTGGCTCATTTATCATGATGCTGCTGGTTATGCTGGCATCCATCATCACATTTGCAGTATTAATCTTTTTGATTGTATATATCCTTATACATGGTGTTCCTTATCTGAAACCATCCTTGTTTTCACTTCACTATACTTCAGATAACGCATCACTGATGCCGGCGTTGATTAATACCGTAGTCATGACATTTCTATCATTACTGATTGCCGTTCCATTTGGAATCTTTGCAGCGATTTTTCTGGTAGAGTATGCAGCAAGAGGTAATAAATTTTTAGGTGTGATTCGTCTGACAACAGAAACACTGTCGGGAATTCCATCTATCGTATATGGATTATTCGGAATGTTATTCTTTGTTAACACGCTGGGCTGGGGTTTCTCACTTCTGGCAGGTGCATTTACACTTGCGATCATGGTACTGCCGTCAATCATGCGTACCACAGAAGAGGCACTGAAAGCAATCCCGGACTCATTCCGTGAAGGAAGTTTTGGCTTAGGCGCGGGCAAGCTCCGTACCGTATTTCGAATCGTTCTTCCGTCGGCAGTGCCAGGAATTTTGGCGGGTGTCATCCTGGCAGTCGGAAGAATTGTAGGAGAAACAGCAGCACTGATATATACGGCAGGTACCGTAGCGGCTATCCCATCAAGCGTTATGGGCTCCGGCAGAACTCTGGCAGTTCACATGTACAATCTCGCAAGTGAAGGTCTTTATATGGACCAGGCTTATGCGACAGCGGTTATACTGCTTGTGCTTGTCGTGGGAATCAATACCCTGTCAAATGTAATAGCGAAGAGATTAACGAAAGGATAATGAGATGGATAAATTAAATATCAAGAATGTGAATCTTCATTATGATGATTTTCATGCTTTGAAAAATGTCAGTCTTGACATTGAAGAAAATAAGATCACAGCATTTATCGGACCTAGTGGCTGCGGTAAATCTACCTTATTAAAATCTATCAACCGAATGAACGATCTGGTTGAAGGTTGTAAAATCGACGGAGAATTTTTATTAGATGGTGTAGACCTTTATAAAGATATTGATGTCAACGTACTTAGAAAAAGAGTGGGAATGGTATTCCAGAAACCGAATCCGTTTCCGATGAGCATCTATGATAATATCGCTTACGGACCACGTACCCATGGGATTCGTTCCAAGGTGAAATTAGATGAGATTGTAGAGACTTCTCTTCGTAACGCAGCAATCTGGGAAGAGACAAAGGATCGTCTGAAGAAGAGCGCCCTGGGTATGTCCGGTGGACAACAGCAGCGTATATGTATTGCAAGGGCACTTGCGGTCGAGCCGGAAGTTCTTCTGATGGATGAGCCAACCTCAGCACTTGACCCGATTTCTACGTCAAAAATCGAAGACCTTGTGTTAGAATTGAAAGATCAATATACTATCGTAATGGTTACACACAATATGCAGCAGGCAGTCCGTGTAGCCGATAACACAGCATTTTTCCTTTTGGGAGAAGTGATTGAGTATAACGATACGGAAAAGATGTTCTCAGTACCATCAGACAAGAGAACAGAGGATTATATTACAGGAAGGTTTGGTTGATGTTATGACAAGAAATAGATTTGATGCACAGTTACGTCAGATGAACGATGAGTTACTTGCAATGGGAGATTTGTGCGTAAGAGCGATTACAAATGTAACAGAGGCGCTGGAAGCAGGTGATGCGAAACGTGCGAAAATCGTAATCAGTGAGGATGAGCAGATTGATCAGAAAGAAAAAGAAATTGAGAGCATCTGCTTGAAGCTTCTGCTTCAGCAGCAGCCTGTAGCAAGAGACTTACGTCAGATTTCAGCGGCACTTAAGATGATTACAGATATGGAACGTATTGGTGACCAGACAGCGGACATTGCAGAAATTATTATGACAGCAGGAATTGTTGGAGCAACGGATATCGAGACCATCGGTCTGATGTCTGAGAAGGCAAGTCAGATGGTAAAAGAAAGTGTAGAAGCTTTCGTGAACAAGGATCTGGAGCTGACACGCAAGGTGATCCAGTCAGATGATATCGTAGATGACTTGTTTGACGAAGTAAAAGAGAATCTGGTCTCTTATATTGCAAAAGAAGGCAAACAAGGTGCCAAAGCGATTGATATGATGATGATCGCAAAGTATCTGGAACGTATTGGAGATCATGCTACGAATATTGCAGAGTGGGTGGAATTCTCAATCACTGGGGTACATCATTCAGAAGATCAGTAAAATGAAAAATAACAATAGAGAAAAGACGTTCTGTAATTGCAGAGCGTCTTTTTGAGCGCTATGCCACCTGTAAGGGCTGCCGTTGATCTGGCGATCAAATGCATTGTATATTAGAACGAGTTTCTACTATATAATAGTGGCTCGATGAGGATAAAAAAAGAAAAAACGTATTGTATTGAAAAAAAAACAATATTTCCAAAAAACTTCTTGCAATATCTTTCACTATCTTATATACTAATAGAGCTGTGACATGATAGCGTTGAAGCGTGAGGTTGCTATATAGCGAAGAGATATCTTCCATTATAGGTTTTCCGTGGAGCGAATGTCAAGTTAGGAAACTGGCGACAAGTCACTGTACGAATCAATAACGTCCATTGAAATATGGAAACAACGTGTGAGTTCTCACGACACACACGGGAGAGTGTACAGTCACCGCTTGTCGTACTGAAGTAATCAAGTACGAAAAGGAGGCGACTTTTTTTATGGCAAGTCAAGTAATGAGAATCACTTTAAAGGCATATGATCACCAACTGGTAGATGCATCTGCAAAAAAAATCATTGAAACTGTAAAGAGAAACGGAGCACAAGTGAGTGGTCCTGTACCACTTCCAACTAAGAAGGAAGTAGTAACAATTCTGAGAGCGGTACACAAGTACAAAGACTCTAGAGAGCAGTTCGAACAGAGAACTCATAAGAGACTTATCGATATTCTGACACCAACACAGAAGACGGTTGATGCATTGTCAAGATTAGAAATGCCAGCAGGTGTTTATATCGATATCAAAATGAAGAACAAATAATTTCAGTTCTTCGCAACACATTAATAAAACAGTAAGTATCCTATATGTAGGATGATCACAGAGTAACGTGATCCGCTGTATATTACAGGAGGTAGAATAATGAAGAAAGCTATTTTAGCTACGAAAGTCGGAATGACTCAAATCTTCAGTGAAGACGGAGTATTGACTCCAGTAACAGTTCTTCAGGCTGGCCCTTGTGTAGTAACACAGGTTAAGACAGTTGAGAACGATGGTTACAACGCAGTTCAGGTTGGATATGTTGATAAGAAAGAAAAAGTCATCAACAAAGACAAGAGCGGCAAAAAAGAGACTACACGCAGACATGGTGTAACAAAAGCAGAAAAAGGACACTTTGACAAAGCTGGTGTTTCAGGCAAGAGATTTGTAAGAGAATTCAAGTTTGACAATGTTGAGGAATATGCATTGGCACAGGAAATCAAAGCTGATATCTTTGAAGCAGGTGACAAGATCGACGCTACTGCAATTTCAAAAGGTAAAGGTTTCCAGGGCGCAATCAAGCGTCACAACCAGAGCAGAGGACCTATGACACATGGTTCAAAATTCCATCGTCATGCTGGTTCCAATGGTTCCGCATCTGACCCGAGTAAAGTATTCAAGGGCAAGAAGATGCCAGGACACATGGGAAGCAAGAAAATTACAGTTCAGAATCTTGAAATCGTAAGAGTAGATGCTGAGAACAACTTGCTCTTAGTTAAGGGTGCTGTACCTGGACCTAAGAAATCTTTAGTAACAATTAAAGAATCTGTAAAGGCAATCTAGTCACACAGCTAGGAAAGGAGGAACACACAGATGGCAAACGTATCTGTTTATAATATCGAAGGTAAAGAAGTTGGAACAATCGATTTAAGCGATGCAGTATTTGGTGTTGAGGTTAACGAGCACTTAGTACACATGGCAGTCGTAAACCAGCTTGCTAATAATCGTCAGGGAACTCAAAAAGCGAAGACTCGTTCAGAAGTTCGTGGCGGAGGAAGAAAACCATGGAGACAGAAAGGAACTGGTCATGCAAGACAGGGTTCTACAAGAGCTCCACAGTGGACAGGCGGCGGAGTTGTATTTGCTCCAACACCAAGAGACTATTCTTTCAAGCTTAATAAGAAAGAAAAGAGAGTTGCTCTCAAATCTGCACTCACATCAAGAGTACAGGAGAATAAGCTGATCGTTCTCGATGAAATTAACTTTGAAGAGATCAAGACAAAGAACTTCCAGAATGTTCTGAACAACTTGGAAGTATCAAAAGCATTAGTAGTTTTGGAGGATGGAAATACAAACGCAGAACTTTCTGCAAAGAACATTCCATTTGTAAAGACAGCTCGTACAAATACAATCAATGTATATGATATTTTGAAATATAACACAGTAATTACAACAAAGGCTGCGGCCCAAACTATTGAGGAGGTGTACGCATAATGGCAAATGTACAATATTATGATGTAATCCTTAAACCGGTAGTTACAGAAAAGAGCATGGAACTTATGGCTGACAAGAAATATACTTTCTTAGTTCACACAGAAGCCACTAAGAACCAGGTGAAAGAAGCTGTTGAAAAGATGTTCGCGGGAACAAAAGTTGCAAGTGTTCATACAATGAATCTTAACGGTAAGAATAAGAGACGTGGAGCAACAACAGGCAAGACAGCTAAGACAAAGAAAGCAATTGTTCAGTTAACAGCTGACAGTGCTGAAATCGAGATTTTCGAAGGTCTGTAAACCTAGAATACTTAGCGAAGTATTATCGAGCTTAGTATGAAGGTTGTTCGAAGGAACTTGATGAGGTATTTCACGAATCTAGTGAATCGAACTTCCTTAGCAACCAAATAATACGGAATGAAACCGTGAGAATAAACAATAACGAAAGGAGTGATTATAATGGGAATTAAAACATACAACCCATATACACCTTCCAGAAGACAGATGACTGGTTCTGATTTCTCAGAAATCACAAAGACTGCTCCAGAGAAATCTTTATTAGATTCTAAGAGTAAGACAGCTGGTCGTAACAATCAGGGAAAAATCACTGTAAGACACCGCGGAGGCGGAGTAAAGAGAAAATATAGAATTATCGACTTTAAGAGAAAGAAAGATGGTATTCCAGCTACTGTAATCGGAATCGAGTACGATCCGAACAGAACAGCAAACATCGCATTGATCTGCTACGCAGACGGCGAGAAGGCATACATCCTTGCTCCAGAAGGACTGACAGACGGTATGACAGTTATGAACGGTGCCGGATCAGAAGTTAAAGTTGGTAACTGCTTACCATTATCTGAGATTCCAGTAGGTACTCAGATTCATAACATTGAGTTATATCCAGGAAAAGGCGGACAGTTAGTACGCTCAGCTGGTAACAGTGCTCAGTTAATGGCTAAAGAAGGCAAGTATGCAACACTTAGACTGCCATCAGGCGAAATGAGAATGGTTCCAATCATCTGCCGCGCATCCATCGGTGTTGTTGGAAACGGAGATCACAGCCTGATCAATCTTGGTAAAGCAGGACGTAAACGTCATATGGGTATCAGACCTACAGTTCGTGGTTCTGTTATGAACCCTAATGATCATCCACACGGTGGTGGTGAAGGTAAGACTGGAATCGGTCGTCCGGGTCCATGCACACCTTGGGGTAAACCGGCACTCGGTCTTAAGACTCGTAAGAAACACAAACAGTCTAACAAGATGATCGTAAGAAGAAGAGACGGTAAAGGTATCAAATAAATCAGTTTTTCAAGGAGGTTAGAACCTATGGCTCGTTCACTTAAAAAAGGACCATTCGCAGATGAAAGCTTACTGAAAAAAGTAGACGCTATGAATGCTGCAAATGATAAATCAGTTATTAAGACATGGTCTCGTCGTTCTACAATCTTCCCACAGTTCGTTGGACACACTATTGCTGTCCACGACGGAAGAAAACATGTGCCTGTATATGTTACAGAGGACATGGTTGGACACAAACTTGGTGAGTTCGTTGCAACAAGAACTTACAGAGGACATGGAAAAGACGAAAAGAAATCAAGAGTTAAATAAGATATAGATAATGAAAGGAGGGTTCATCCATGGCAAAAGGACATAGATCCCAAATCAAAAGAGAAAGAAATGCTAATAAAGACACTAGACCTTCAGCTAAGATTTCTTACGCTAGAATTTCAGTTCAAAAAGCATGTTTCGTATTAGATGCCATCAGAGGCAAGGATGTACAGACAGCACTTGGTATTTTAGCTTACAATCCAAGATATGCTTCTAGCGTTATAGAGAAAGTATTAAAATCAGCAATTGCAAATGCTGAGAACAACAATGGCATGTCGCCTGAAAACCTTTATATTGAAGAGTGCTTCGCAAATAAAGGACCAACAATGAAGAGAATTAAACCAAGAGCACAGGGTAGAGCTTACAGAATCGAGAAGAGAATGAGCCATATCACCATCGTGCTTAATGAAAGATAAGGAGGACAATAATGGGACAGAAAGTTAATCCTCATGGTTTAAGAGTCGGTGTTATTAATGACTGGGACTCTAAATGGTATGCAGAAAAAGATTTTGCAGACAATTTAGTAGAAGACCATGCAATCAGAACATTTCTTAAGAAAAAATTATACAGCGCAGGCGTTTCCAAGATTGAAATCGAGAGAGCATCAGACCGCGTTAAAATTATTATTTATACAGCAAAGCCGGGTGTTGTAATCGGTAAGGGCGGATCAGAGATTGAGAAAGTCAAAGCTGAATTAAAGAACTATACAGACAAGAAATTAGTTGTTGATATCAAAGAAGTAAAAAGACCAGACAAAGATGCTCAGTTAGTAGCTGAAAACATTGCTCTGCAGTTAGAAAATCGTATTTCTTTCAGACGTGCAATGAAATCTTGTATGTCAAGAACAATGAAATCAGGAGCTTACGGTGTTAAGACGTGTGTTTCCGGACGTCTTGGCGGTGCTGATATGGCTCGTACAGAGTTCTATAGTGAAGGTACTATTCCACTTCAGACACTTAGAGCTGACATCGATTATGGATTCGCTGAAGCCAACACTACTTACGGTAAAGTTGGCGTAAAGGTATGGATTTACAAAGGCGAGATTCTTCCAACTAGAGCAACTAAGGAAGGGAGCGATAGATAATTATGTTAATGCCAAAGAGAGTAAAACGTAGAAAACAGTTCCGTGGATCTATGAAGGGTAAAGCCCTTAGAGGAAACACAATTTCAAATGGTGAATATGGTATCGTTGCAACAGAGCCATGCTGGATTCGCTCTAACCAGATCGAAGCAGCCCGTGTCGCTATGACTCGTTACATTAAGCGTGGTGGTCAGGTTTGGATCAAAATATTCCCAGATAAACCAGTAACAGCAAAACCAGCAGAAACTCGAATGGGTAAAGGAAAAGGAGCATTGGAATACTGGGTAGCAGTAGTAAAACCAGGTCGTGTAATGTTCGAAATCGCAGGAGTTCCAGAGGAAACTGCTAGAGAAGCCCTTCGTCTTGCTATGCATAAATTACCTTGCAAATGCAAAATCGTTTCTAAAGCACAGTTAGAAGGCGGTGAAAACAGTGAAAATTAATACATTTGTACAAGAATTAAAAACAAAATCTGTTGAGGAATTAAATGAAGAATTAGTAGCTGCTAAAAAGGAACTTTTTAATTTGAGATTCCAGAACGCTACCAATCAGTTAGATAATACAAGCAGAATCAAAGAAGTAAGAAAAAATATCGCAAGAATTCAGACAGTAATCACTGAAGCAGCGAAAGAAGATTAGGAGGCAATACTGTGGAAAGAAATTTAAGAAAAACTCGTACAGGTAAGGTTGTTAGTAACAAAATGGACAAAACAATCGTAGTTGCAGTTGTTGACCACGTAAAGCATCCTCTTTATAAGAAAATCATTAAGAAGACTTATAAATTGAAAGCTCACGATGAAGCAAATGTATGCAACATTGGAGATACAGTTAAAGTAATGGAAACAAGACCATTATCTAAGGATAAGAGATGGAGACTTGTAGAAGTTATGGAAAAAGCAAAATAATATTTTTCACTTCAGAGGTTTGGAAGTGAGTAATTTGCAAGTATATGAAGGAGGTTTATCTGCATGATACAACAAGAAAGTAGACTTAAGGTAGCAGACAATACAGGTGCTAAAGAATTACTTTGTATCCGTGTACTGGGTGGTTCTACAAGAAGATATGCCAGTATCGGTGACGTCATCGTTGCGACTGTTAAAGATGCAACACCAGGCGGCGTTGTTAAAAAAGGTGATGTTGTTAAAGCTGTAGTTGTACGTACTGTAAAAGGTGCTCGTCGTAAAGATGGTTCTTACATCAGATTCGATGAAAATGCTGCTGTAATTATAAAAGATGACAATAATCCAAGAGGAACACGTATTTTTGGACCAGTAGCAAGAGAGCTTCGTGACAAACAATTTATGAAGATTGTTTCCTTAGCTCCAGAAGTACTATAAGGAGGTGCCAAAGGATGTCAACTATGAAAATTAAAAAAGGTGATACTGTTAAAGTAATTGCCGGTAAAGACAAAGACAAAGAAGGCAAAGTTATTGCTGTAAATAAAAAAGACGGTAAAGTCTTAGTTGAGGGTGTCAACATGCTGACAAAGCACGCAAAACCAAGTGCTGCAAATCAGAATGGTGGAATCATTCATCAAGAAGGACCTATTGATGTTTCAAACGTAATGTACATTCACAAAGGACAGGCTACAAGAGTAGGGTTCAAGATGGATGGAGACAAGAAAGTACGTATTGCAAAATCAACAGGCGATGTTATTGATTAATTCGAGGAAGGAGGTCCAGTACTTTGAGTAGACTTAAAGAAGAATACCAGAATCAGATCGTTGACGCAATGGTCAAAAAATTTGGTTATAAGAATATTATGGAAGTGCCAAAACTTGATAAGGTTGTTATCAACATGGGTGTTGGCGAAGCAAAAGAAAACGCTAAAGTTTTAGAGTCAGCAGTAGCTGATCTTGAGAAGATCTCAGGTCAGAAGGCGGTTCTTACAAAAGCTAAAAACTCAATCGCTAACTTCAAATTAAGAGAAGGTCAGGCAATTGGATGTAAAGTAACATTAAGAGGAGAGAGAATGTACGAGTTCGTTGATCGTCTGATCAACCTTGCATTACCTCGTGTACGTGACTTTAGAGGAGTTAACCCTAACGCATTTGACGGTAGAGGCAACTATGCTCTCGGAATTAAAGAGCAATTAATTTTCCCAGAGATCGAATACGATAAAGTAGATAAAGTTCGTGGTATGGACATTATCTTTGTTACAACTGCTAACACAGACGAAGAGGCTCGTGAATTGTTAACACAGTTCAACATGCCATTCACAAAATAATAGGGAGGTAAATCATGGCTAAAACATCAATGAAATTTAAGCAACAGAAAGCTCCTAAGTTTTCAACAAGAGCATATACTCGTTGCAGAATCTGTGGACGTCCACATTCCGTTTTAAGAAAATATGGTATTTGTCGTATTTGCTTCCGTGAGTTGGCGTACAAAGGACAGATCCCAGGCGTAAGAAAAGCAAGCTGGTAGGCTCTGAACACTTGGAGAGGCGGAGCCGATCTTAGTGAGAAGGCCGTTCTCTGAGCGCTAGTGAAGAGAACTTCAAATAAAGGAGGTAAATTAACAAATGACTATGAGTGATCCAATCGCAGATATGCTTACAAGAATCCGTAATGCAAATACTGCTAAACATGATACAGTAGATATCCCAATGTCAAAGATGAAATTAGCAATTGCTAACATCTTATTAGATGAAGGATATATTCAGAAATATGACATCGTAGAAGATGGTGCATTCAAGACAATCCATGTAACATTAAAATACGGTGCAGATAAGAATGAAAAAGTTATTTCAGGTCTTAAGAGAATCTCTAAACCAGGTCTTCGTGTATACGCTAACAGCGCTGATGTACCTAAAGTTTTAGGTGGACTTGGAACAGCAATCATCTCAACAAACCAAGGTGTAATCACAGACAAAGAAGCAAGAAAGCTGAATGTAGGTGGAGAAGTATTAGCTTATATCTGGTAAGTCCTGAACACTTAGCAAAGTTTTACTGAGCTTAGTGAGAAGACTGTTCCCAAACCTTGGCGAGGTGTTTTCGAGCCTAGGTGCACGGAACATGTTTGGAGCTAATAGCTTCAAATCGAACAAGATGCTTGGCAGGTAGTGCCAAGTGTCAAAGCAACTGAAAACAGAGGAGACGCATGAGCTCTTCCGAAAATCTAAGTTAGGAGGAACGGTAGTATGTCACGTATAGGAAGACTGCCAATCGCAGTTCCAGCAGGAGTAACTGTTGAGATTGCTGAGAATAATGTAGTGACTGTAAAAGGTCCAAAAGGAACTCTTGTAAAAGAGCTTCCAACAGAAATGGAAATCAAACAGGAAGGTGACGAGGTCATCGTCACAAGACCGAACGACTTAAAGAAAATGAAATCATTACACGGATTAACAAGAACACTTCTCAACAACATGGTTGTTGGTGTAACAAATGGTTACGAGAAAGTTCTTGAAGTAAATGGTGTAGGTTACAGAGCAGCAAAAGCAGGTAAGAAATTAACTTTGAGCTTAGGATATTCTCATCCAGTAGAGATGGAAGACCCAGAAGGAATCGAAACAGTTCTTGAAGGTCAGAACAAAATCACAGTTAAAGGTATTGATAAAGAAAAAGTAGGCCAATTCGCAGCTGAAATCAGAGACAAGAGAAGACCTGAACCTTACAAGGGTAAAGGAATTAAGTATGCTGATGAAGTGATCAGACGTAAAGTTGGTAAGACTGGTAAAAAATAATTAAGGAGTGTGTGAAAATGGTTAGCAAAAAATCAAGAAGCGAAGTTCGTTTAAATAAGCATAGAAAATTACGTAACCGTTTCAGCGGAACAGCTGAAAGACCACGTTTGGCTGTTTTTAGAAGCAACAATCACATGTATGCTCAAATTATTGACGATACAGTTGGAAAAACTCTGGTTTCTGCCTCAACTCTTCAGAAAGAAGTAAAAGCAGAATTAGAAAAAACTAACGACGTTGATGCAGCAGCATATGTTGGTAAGGTTATTGCTGAAAGAGCAAAAGACAAAGGTATTACTGAAGTAGTCTTCGATAGAGGCGGCTTTATATATCAGGGAAAAGTAAAAGCATTAGCAGACGCAGCCAGAGAAGCTGGTTTGAATTTCTAGGAAGGGAGAACACATATGAAACAAGAACGTATTGATGCTAGTCAGTTAGAACTAGAAGAAAAAGTAGTATCAATTAAACGTGTTACTAAAGTTGTTAAAGGTGGACGTAACATGCGTTTTACAGCTTTGGTTGTTGTTGGAGACGGCAATGGTCATGTTGGTGCAGGTTTAGGAAAAGCGACTGAAATTCCGGAAGCTATCCGTAAAGGTAAAGAAGATGCAGCGAAGAAACTCATCTCAGTTAAATTAGACGATAATGGTAGTGTTACCCATGATATTATCGGCAAATTCGGAGGTGCTTCTGTACTTCTCAAAAAGGCTCCAGACGGTACTGGTGTAATCGCAGGTGGTCCTGCCCGTGCAGTCATCGAGCTTGCAGGTATCAAAAATATTCGTACAAAGTCTCTGGGATCTAATAACAAACAGAACGTTGTACTTGCTACAATTAGTGGTTTAAGCGAAATCAAGACTCCAGAAGGAGTTGCAAAACTTCGTGGAAAATCTGTAGAAGAGATCTTAGGATAGGAGGACTTAAGAAATGGCAAATTTAAAAGTTACATTAGTAAAGTCTACTATCAGTTCTATACCAAAGCATAAAAAAACTGTTGAAGCATTGGGACTTAAGAAAATGCACCAGACAGTTGAGCTTCCAGACAATGCTGCTACAAGAGGTATGGTTCAGCAAGTTAGACATTTGGTAAAAGTAGAAGAAGCATAAAATATCGATAAGGAGGTAGTGTCATGGACTTATCAAACTTAAGACCTGCAGACGGGTCAACACAAAGTGATAATTTCAGAAGGGGCCGTGGTCACGGTTCTGGAAATGGAAAAACTGCTGGTAAGGGTCATAAAGGTCAGAAAGCTCGTTCAGGAGCAACAAGACCAGGCTTTGAAGGTGGTCAGATGCCATTATACAGAAGAATACCAAAAAGAGGTTTTACATGTAGAAACTCTAAAACAATCGTTGGTATTAATCTGAGTGCATTAGAAGCATTTGAAGACGGAGCAGAGGTATCTGTAGAAACATTAATCGAAAACGGCATCGTTAAAAATCCTAAAGATGGTGTTAAAATTCTTGGAAATGGAGAATTAACGAAGAAGCTTACAGTCAAAGCAAATGCGTTCAGCGCATCTGCAAAAGAAAAGATTGAAGCTCTTGGTGGAAAAGCAGAGGTGATCTAATGTTCCAGACAATTCGAAAAGCATTTCAGATAGAGGACATTAGAAAAAGACTTTTCTATACCTTCTGTATGCTAGTCGTTGTTAGGCTTGGGTCACAATTACCTACACCAGGCGTAGATCCAACTTATATTCAAAACTTTTTTGCAAGTCAGACCGGAGATGCATTCAATTTTTTTGATGCATTTACCGGTGGATCATTTACTGATATGGCGGTGTTTGCTCTGAGCATTACACCGTACATTACATCATCTATCATCATGCAGCTTCTTACCATTGCAATTCCTAAGTTAGAGGAGATGCAAAAAGATGGTGAAGATGGCAGAAAGAAAATTGCAGCAATTACACGTTATGTAACTGTAGCACTTGCATTAATCGAGTCAACAGCTATGGCTATTGGATTTGGACGTCAAGGTCTATTGGTTGAATTTAATTTTGTAAATGCCGCTGTAGTAGTTCTTACATTGACAGCTGGTTCCGCATTTCTTATGTGGATTGGTGAAAGAATTACTGAAAAAGGTGTTGGAAATGGTATTTCAATCGTTTTGCTGATTAACATCATTTCGAGAGTTCCTGATGATTTTGTCTCACTATATGAGCAATTCATCAAAGGAAAAACGATAGCATCTGGTGCTCTTGCAGCACTGCTTATCCTTGCAATCGTGGTTGTGCTTGTTATCTTTGTAATCATTCTTCAGGATGGTGAGAGAAGAATTGCAGTGCAGTATTCACAGAAGGTACAGGGTAGAAAGACATATGGCGGACAGTCAACACATATTCCGCTGAAAGTAAATACAGCAGGTGTAATCCCTGTAATCTTTGCTTCATCGCTTATGCAGTTCCCGGTTGTGATTGCATCGTTCCTAAATAAGACCAATGGAACCGGAATTGGAAGCGAGATTTTAAAAGGAATGAGTTCTAGTAACTGGTGTAATCCAAACAAACCGATTTATTCTATCGGATTGATAGTATACATTATCCTTACAATATTCTTTGCATATTTCTACACATCGATTACCTTTAATCCGTTAGAGATTGCAAACAATATGAAAAAGAATGGTGGATTTATCCCAGGTATTCGTCCAGGAAAGCCGACAGTTGAATATCTTCAGAAGATATTGAACTATATCATCTTCATTGGTGCGTGTGGACTTGTTATTGTTCAGGTGCTTCCATTCTTCTTTAATGGAGTCTTCGGAGCAAGCGTTTCCTTTGGTGGAACATCGCTGATTATTATCGTTGGTGTTGTACTTGAGACAATCAAGCAGATTGAATCACAGATGCTTGTGCGTAATTACAAAGGATTCTTAAATACTGGTTCAGGTTCTGTTAGCAGCAATAGTTTTCTTGGCTACTAAACATACGTTATTTAGCTCGCAGTAATAGTATTCATGATAAATTGAATATTTGTGCTGCGAGTTTAATGCTATCTAAAGATATTTATGATATTCTAGGGTAGGAATATATTTGATATTAACGATTCAAGAGGAGGCAGAATATGAAGATTGTTATGCTAGGCGCTCCGGGCGCAGGAAAAGGAACTCAGGCAAAAAAGATTGCTGAGAAATATCAGATTCCTCACATTTCTACGGGAGATATTTTCCGTGCAAACATCAAGGCAGGTACAGAACTTGGTTCAAAGGCAAAGACCTATATGGACAAAGGCCTTTTAGTTCCAGATGAATTGGTTGTAGATTTAGTAGTAGACAGGGTCAATCAGGATGATTGTTCTAAAGGTTATGTATTGGATGGTTTCCCAAGAACAATTCCACAGGCAGAGGCTTTGGATGAGGCACTTGCCACTCTGGGACAGAAGATGGACTATGCCATTAATATTGAAGTGAAGGATGAAGATATCATAAGCAGAATGTCAGGCAGAAGAGCGTGTGTGGATTGTGGCGCTACATATCACATTGTAAATATTCCTCCCAAAAAAGAGGGCATTTGTGATAACTGTGGAGGCGAGCTGATTCTTCGTGATGATGATAAGCCGGAGACAGTGAAGAAACGTCTCGGTGTTTACCATGATCAGACACAACCACTGATTGAATACTATACAAACAAGAAAATTCTTGTAGAAGTAGATGGTACTATTGGCATCGATAAGATTTTTTCAAAGATTGTCAAAGTACTGGGAGAATAAGTATGTGTGAAATTGGAATGCTTGCAAAATCAAAAGCAGGTCATGACAAAGATAAAGTGTATATCATTATTGATATACAGGGAGAATATGTATATCTTGCAGATGGTCGTTTAAAGACCATCTGCAATCCAAAAAAGAAAAAGTTAAAGCATGTACAGCTCATTTGCAGGGCGCATGAACTTTCGCGGGCAGATGATGTTGAAATCAGAAAAATATTGAAAGATTATAGTAAGACGGAGGAATAAAGAATGTCAAAAGCTGACGTAATCGAGATTGAGGGAACTGTTGTTGAAAAGTTGCCGAATGCAATGTTCCAGGTAGAGTTGGAAAACGGACATCAGGTGTTAGCTCATATCAGTGGTAAGCTGCGTATGAATTTTATCAAGATTTTACCGGGAGATAAAGTAACATTGGAATTGTCTCCATACGATCTCTCTAAAGGAAGAATTATCTGGAGAGACAAATAAGAGGAACCTATTAAGCAATTTGAAAAGAATCAAAACAAATTTAAAATAAGAAGAAAAAGTTATTGACTTATCTTGGACAGCAGTGCTATAATGTTAAAGCACTGTTTTTAGGGAGCAGTACGCCCAAACAGTAGTAACGTAATCATAGCAAAGGATGGAAGGAGGATTTACCATGAAGGTTAGATCATCAGTAAAACCAATTTGCGAGAAATGCAAAATCATCAAGAGAAAAGGAAGCGTAAGAGTAATCTGCGAAAATCCGAAACACAAACAGCGTCAGGGTTAATCTTAGACAATGTATGTGAATTATTATGGCGGCTGATAGCATGACACACCAGGATGTGTGGAGAGCTATTTAATATACAGTAAAGGCACCGACGTCATGTGGCGTGCTCGATGTATATTGCTTATAATACCCGGCATCATTTCCGGTCAATCCGGGTCGGGAAAGGGTATCAATTCCGATACCTGGGTTACCATTAGCACGGCAACCCCAATTAGGGACAATATTAAACAAAGATTCAAAATGGAGGAAAGAACACATGGCTCGTATTTCAGGTGTAGATTTACCAAGAGACAAACGTGTAGAGATCGGTTTGACTTATATCTACGGAATCGGTAGAACAAGTGCAACCCGTATCTTAGCAGAAGCAGGAGTGGATCCTGATATTCGTTGTAGAGATTTAACAAGTGATGACGTAAAGAAAATTAGTGAAGTAATCGATGCTACCCAGATGGTAGAAGGTGATCTTCGCAGAGAAATCCAGTTGAACATTAAGAGACTGAAAGAAATCGGATGTTATAGAGGAATCCGTCACAGAAGAGGCCTTCCAGTACGTGGACAGAAGACAAAGACAAATGCAAGAACTTGCAAGGGTCCAAAGAGAACAGTAGCAAACAAGAAAAAATAATCATTTAGGAAAGTAGGTTAGTTTATTATGGCTAAGAAAGTTACAAAAAAAGTGACAAAGAAACGTGTCAAAAAAAACGTTGAACGCGGACAGGCACATATCCAATCATCTTTTAATAATACAATCGTTACATTAACAGATGCTCAGGGTAACGCTCTTTCATGGGCAAGTGCTGGTGGTCTTGGTTTTAGAGGTTCAAGAAAATCTACTCCTTATGCAGCTCAGATGGCAGCTGAAACGGCAGCTAAGGCAGCATTAGTACATGGTCTTAAATCAGTAGACGTTATGGTAAAAGGACCAGGTTCAGGGAGAGAAGCAGCAATTCGTGCCCTTCAGGCATGTGGAATCGATGTAACAAGCATTAAGGATGTAACCCCTGTACCACACAATGGTTGCCGCCCACCAAAACGTAGAAGAGTCTAGTCTGAATTTTTATCTTTTTGGCAAGACTATGAACAAATAGTGAAGCGGATTGGAAATAATCCGCATTTTATAGGAGGAAATAAGAGCATGGCAGTAAACAGAGTTCCAGTTCTTAAAAGATGTAGATCATTAGGTATGGATCCAATCTATTTAGGAATTAGTAAGAAATCCAATAGACAGTTAAAAAGAGCCAATAGAAAAATGAGCGAATACGGTCTCCAGTTGCGTGAGAAACAGAAAGCAAAATTTATCTATGGTGTTCTTGAGAAACCTTTCAGAAACTACTTCACAAAAGCACAGAAAATGCAAGGAATGACGGGTGAAAATCTGATGATTCTTCTTGAATCAAGATTAGACAACGTTATGTTCCGTATGGGATTTGCAAGAACAAGACGTGAAGCAAGACAGATCGTTGACCACAAGCATGTACTTGTGAATGGTAAACAGGTTAATATCCCTTCTTTCTTAGTGAAAGCTGGAGATATAATTGAAATTAAAGAAAAACACAAAGGTTCACAGAGATATAAAGATATCTTAGAAGCTACAGGCGGCAGTATGGTGCCAGAGTGGTTAGATGTTGATGCAGAAAACTTGAAAGGTATGGTAAAAGAATTACCTGCAAGAGAAGCTATCGATGTTCCTGTTGATGAGATGTTAATCGTCGAGTTATATTCTAAGTAGAAACCACAGGAGGTGGACACATAGTGTTTGATTTTAATAAACCGAATATTGAAATTACTGAAATTTCAGATGATAAGAAATATGGTAAATTTGTTGTAGAGCCTCTCGAGAGAGGATACGGCATTACACTCGGTAATTCTCTTAGAAGAATCATGCTTTCATCTTTGCCAGGTGCTGCTATCAGCTCGGTTAAGATTGATGGCGTATTGCATGAATTCAGTTCTATCCCAGGAGTAAAGGAAGATGTGACAGAGATTATCATGAATCTCAAGACGTTAGCAATTCGGAATACTTCTGAGTCGGATGAGCCTAAGACAGCTTACATTGAATTTGAAGGTGAAGGCGTTGTAACAGGTGCTGATATTCAGACTGATTCTGAGATTGAGATTATGAATCCGGAGACTGTAATTGCAACTCTCAGCGGTGGAAAAGACAGCAAGTTGTACATGGAACTTACCATCACAAAAGGCAGAGGATATGTAAGTGCTGATAAGAACAAGACAGATGATCTGCCGATTGCAGTGATTCCAATCGATTCTATCTACACACCAGTTGAACGTGTTAATCTCACAGTGGAAAATACTCGTGTTGGTCAGATTACAGATTATGACAAATTGACATTAGATGTTTATACAAACGGGACATTGCTTCCGGATGAAGCTGTTTCTTTGGCGGCAAAAGTACTTAATGAACATTTGAAACTCTTTATTGATTTATCAGAAGTAGCTCAGGCAGCTGAAGTTATGATTGAAAAAGAAGATGACGAGAAGGAAAAAGTTCTTGAGATGAGTATTGACGAATTAGAGCTTTCTGTTCGTTCATACAACTGCCTGAAGAGAGCTGGTATTAACACAGTAGAAGAATTAACTAATAAGACATCTGAAGATATGATGAAGGTTCGTAACCTTGGACGCAAATCTTTAGAAGAAGTATTAGCGCAACTAAAAGAACTTGACCTGGAATTAAGTCAAGGTGAGGAGTAATCCGAACCTTGACGCTGCTTCTTGAACCGCAGGTTCAAGAAGGTTCCTGTTGGAACCAGGCAAGGTGTAACCTAATTCGCCAGTAAGCCCGAAGAGCATGGCGGAGCATTGCAGTCAGTAAGCCCGAAGAGCGTGACCACAATGTCAATATATGGAGGAAAAAGAAATGGCAAAATATAGAAAACTTGGCAGAACATCCAGCCAGAGAAAAGCATTAATCAGAAACCAGGTAACAGCATTACTTGCAAATGGTAAGATTGTTACAACAGAAGCAAAAGCAAAAGAAATCCGCAAGATTGCAGAAGGTCTTATTGCTATGGCTGTAAAAGAAAAAGACAATTTCGATGAAGTTACTGTAACAGCTAAAGTTGCCCGCAAGGACAAAGATGGCAAGAGAGTAAAAGAAGTTGTTGATGGAAAGAAAGTAACTGTTTATGATGAAGTTGAGAAGAAGATCCAGAAGGATCAGCCAAGCAAACTTCACGCAAGAAGACAGATGCTGAAAGTTCTTTACACAGTAACAGAAGTTCCTACAAAAGCAGCTGGACAGAAGAAAAACACTAAGAAAATCGATGTAGCTGAGAAGTTATTTACAGAGATTGCACCTAAGTATCCAGATCGTAACGGTGGATACACAAGAATCGTTAAGATAGGTCAGCGTAAAGGTGATGCAGCTATGGAAGTTCTTCTTGAATTAGTATAAGAGTAAACCAATTAAAAGAGCTCCGTTAGACATGTTGTTGTCTAACGGAGCTCTTTTAGTTGTTCAGAAAAATGGAAGAACTTTCCTGAACGGCAACAGCGGCAATACAGCCAAGATTCGTTCAAAATATCAGAAAAGTCATATTCTCTTACGGGAGCAGAAATACATACATTAATACAAAATGACACATGCTGCCTCCCATTACAAAGAGATGAAATATCTCATGACTTCCAAAATTCTTATGCTTTGTATTGAAAATAGGAAGCTTTAAAGCATAAATGATGCCACCTACTGTATAGATAATCCCACCGGCCAGCAGCCATCCGAATGCAGCTCTTGACATGTTGTTGAGGATAGAAGAGAATGCCAGTACACAAATCCATCCCATGCCGATATACAATACAGAGGATACCCACTTTGGACAGTATACCCAGAATGCCTTGAACAGGATTCCAAGGATTGCGATGCTCCAAACGATTGTTAGAAGAATCAGTCCTCTTTTGCCTTGAATGACCAGCAGACAAATTGGTGTGTAGCTTCCGGCGATTAAAATAAAAATTGCCATGTGGTCAATCTTTTTGAGAATCGTATTGGCTTTCTCTGATAAATCAAATGTATGATAAGTAGTACTTGCTGCATATAATAGAATCATGCTGATGATATATATGCTGAGAGATGCGATATACACAGTGCCCGGCTCATGTGCAGCCTTTATCAGCAGCGGAATAGCCGCAAAAATCGCCATTAGCATTCCGATAAAATGTGTGATTGCGCTTCCCGGGTCTTTGATGTGTTTGTTCATGTTAAATACCTCCTAATGCAGAAAAACAAATATTTCGACACGTAGTAATGAAAACTACTTGCTGATATATAGATAATACACCAAAAATAAAGAAAACACAATAGAAAAAAGAAATATAGCAGAAACAGAAAAAGAAATATATCTGTAAATTTGACATTAAGAGCTTATTCTGTTATTATAGGTAATGGAACTATGTGAATATCCTTTACTTGGTGTCAAGTGAAGGATATTTTTTTGAGCGTTTAAAGCTGTTTGCAGAACTTTATACATTACAGATGAATGAAAGAGTCCATTACTATATGCCATTACAATAGAAGTTAGGAGAAAGCAGTGAAGCGGATTTGAAGTATCCGCCTGACTTACAGTGAGGCATAGAAAGAGGATATCAGTAAGAATGGGAAGATTCAGACTGATGACGATGCATGACACTGTAATATACTGGCGAATAAGCTTTTAAGCTCTGCAGATTAGAAGGAGATATATGGAAACAATTAGATTTGAAGATTTAGGACTTTGTCCTGAGATACTAAAGGCAGTAAAAAACATGGGATTTGAAGAAGCTTCCCCAATCCAGGCAAAAGCAATCCCTGCAGTGATGACAGGAAAAGATATCATCGGGCAGGCACAGACTGGTACCGGAAAGACAGCAGCATTCGGAATTCCAATGTTAGAAAAAATCGATCCAAAGAATAAGAAACTTCAAGGAATTATTCTTTGTCCGACCAGAGAACTTGCGATCCAGGTTGCAGAGGAGATTCGAAATCTGGCAAAATATATGCATGCGATTAAAGTTCTGCCAATTTACGGCGGCCAGGAAATCGTAAAACAGATTCGTTCCCTGAAAGCGGGTACACAGTTGATTATCGGAACACCGGGACGTGTGATGGACCATATGAGAAGAAAGACTATCAATATGGATGAAGTACACACTGTTGTACTGGACGAAGCAGATGAGATGCTTAACATGGGATTCCGTGAAGATATCGAGACAATTCTCGAAGGCGTGCCAACTGACAGACAGACAGTGCTGTTCTCCGCAACAATGTCAAAAGAGATTCTTGCAATCACAAAGAGATTTCAGAAGGATGCAGAAGTAATCAAGGTTGTCAAAAAAGAACTTACGGTACCGAATATCGAACAGTTTTACTATGAAGTAAGACCGAAGAACAAAGAAGAAGTACTTGCACGTCTTTTAGATATTTACAATCCGAAGCTTTCGGTTGTATTCTGTAACACGAAGAAGCAGGTCGATCTTCTGGTAAATGCATTGCTGGGAAGAGGATATTTTGCAGCAGGTCTTCACGGTGATCTTAAGCAGCAGCAGCGAGACCGCGTTATGCAGGGGTTCCGTTCAGGAAAGACAGACATCCTGATAGCGACAGACGTCGCTGCACGAGGAATCGATGTAGATGATATTGAAGCAGTATTCAATTATGACCTTCCTCAGGATGACGAATATTATGTGCATCGTATTGGACGTACAGGACGTGCAGGACGTGTGGGACGCTCTTTCTCCTTTGTATCTGGAAAAGAAGTATACAAACTGAAAGAAATCCAGCGCTACTGTAAGACGAAGATTTATGCACAGAAGGTACCGTCTCTGGACGATGTTGCAAATACCAAGATGGACAATATTTTAGAAGATATAGACCGCATGATTGAAAACGAAGATATGACAGCGATGGTCAATGCGATTCAGAGCAAGCTCAATGATTCTGATTACACGGCAATGGACATGGCGGCAGCCTTCCTGAAGCTCTGTATCGGAATGAACGAAGGAGAGCAGCAGGAAGACGCGGCTGTGGACTTTGGCGATACCGGAGCAGAAGAGCCGGGAATGGTTCGTCTCTTCATCAATATCGGTAAGAAGAACAAAGCGAGACCAGGGGACATCCTGGGTGCACTTGCCGGAGAGAGCGGAATGCCTGGAAAATTAATCGGTACAATTGATATGTTCGACAAATATACATTTGTAGAAGTACCAAGAGAGTATGCAAAAGATGTGTTAAATGCAATGCAGCATGCAAAGATTAAAGGAAAAGCAGTTGCGATTGAGCCAGCTAATCAAAAATAGCATCAGATAATAGGGTGTTTTTGAAAAAAACTGGACTGGTCAAAAAATGAAGAACTGGCTGTTTCTGAACGACCACTCAGGTGGTAGTATATACCATATCATAAAGGAAAGAGGAAGATAGATATGGAAAAGAAGAATTCAACCGTAGTAAAGTTAGCACAGACAGCTCTTCTTGCAGCGTTGTGTTTTGTGTCATTTACATTTTTACAGATTAAGATCCCGATGCCGGGAGGAGATGCAACATCCCTTCACATTGGCAATGCATTTTGTGTACTGGGAGCCTTGCTGCTTGGCGGATGGTATGGCGGACTGGCAGGAGCCATTGGAATGACAATTGCTGATATTATGGATCCGGTTTATATCGTTGGAGCACCGAAGACATTTATCTTAAAGCTCTGTATTGGTTTGATTGTAGGTCTGGTTGCGCATCGATATGCAAAAATCAACGAAAGTACTGACAAAAAGTATGTATTTAAGTGGAGCGTAATTGCTTCCATTGCGGGTCTGGCCTTTAACGTAATCGCTGATCCAATCGTAGGATATTTCTACAAACAGTACATCCTCGGTCAACCGCAGGAGATGGCAGAAGTACTTGCAAAATGGAGTGCAGCGACAACATTTGTCAACGCAGTTGTATCGGTTATTCTGGTAGGAGTATTGTATAATGTACTGAGACCGGCACTTTTGAAGTCAGGCTTGATTGATGCACCGGAAGCAACGAAAGTAACGACTGCATAGGAGTACCCGTTTTTCGACATAAATAAAAATGCTTATAGCAAATGTGGCTATAAGCATTTTTTTATTCTTCTATAATATGAATCTCAAGATAGTCAAAATCAATGGAGTCTACAAAGTTATCCTGATAGAAACGAGCCTTATCATGGCGCTTGAATTCTTCAATTGTTGAATCCAGCCAGATAGGCTTGCTCAGATCAAATTCATAACAGACTGCATCCAAAGCATTAAATATCTTGTGCGTGCGAGTATCATCTGATTCATCGCAAATGACTGTGTCACGAACCAGATGGTTGTCGCTTATCTCTTTCGCCCATAATCGAAACATAAATGGTACCTCTGCATTTCTATTTTAATTCAATTCCGGTGCTCTTGATCATCGATTAGCTGAACGTACAAATATGACATCAGATGAAAAGCAGGTAAAATGATAGCTTAAATATATTCCAGCTTCTCGAAATAATGAATCAGGATATCAGCACAATTCTCTACACCAAGTTCAGAAGTATCCAGAATCATATGGTAGTCATTCACGTCGCCCCAGGTCTTGCCGGTATTCTCAAAATAATAGTCCGCACGTTCCTTATCTGTGTTCTCGACTAGTTGTTTGGCATCATCATAAGAAAGTGAATGCAGATTCATGATACGATGAATCCGGTCTTCCTTGTCTGCACATACATAAATGTTCAGTACGTTCAGACGATCCTTCAAAATATCAGATGCACACCGTCCAACAATAATACAAGGCTCTTTCGCTAATTCACGAATTGCAGCAGCCTCCGTATCGTAGTGCTTGTCTTTCAATTCCTGTTCTATAAAATCCTTTGTATAGACGGGGATGTCCAGTCTCTCGGAAAGCTCGTTTGCAATAACACTGGCTCCCGTTCCGTAACGACGACTCATTGTAATTACTAATTTCATGATACTTCCTCCTTTGTATAGCAAATTAGTGGAACATAGGTTTTATTATATCATTAGTTCCTTTTTTTTACAACGAGTAAAGTATGAAAAATCAATGAAGCAAATTGCGGTGTTAATTGCGGCAACTTATGGGTTACTGTGTACATATAGTATGAACAGTAACAATTCGTGAATAATGACCAAACTACAATAAAGCCTGAGATACAAAATCAATAATAATCTGTGCAGTCTTTTGAATTCCCAGAGTGCTGCTGTTGAGTACCATATCTTTTCCTGTGTAACTGCCCCACTTATGGTCTGTGTAAAGTTGATAGTAAGCTTTGCGCTGCTTGTCAGTCTGTTTGACAAGACGCTCTGCCGCAAAATAATTATCCAGCTGCTCCACTTTCATAATTCTCGAAATGCGGTCGCTGATAGGTGCCCAGATAAAGAAATGATAAGCGTTCTCAACTTCCTGCAGGACATCGTCCGAACACCGTCCTACAAAGACTGCAGAACCCGCTTCTGCTTTTTCCTTCATAATCTCGCACTGGGTCAGGAAAAGCTTCTGACTGATGTTGTAATAATCATACTGGTTCAGAAGATATGGCTCAAAGAAAGGATTGCCAACACGTTCATCGCTCTCCTTCAGCCGTTCTTCTGTAATGCCACTTGCCTGTGAAGCGAGAGCAATGATATTGCGGTCATATAATGGAATATTCAGCTGCTTGGAAATTAGTTCCGCAATCTCATGTCCTCCGCTTCCATATTCACGTCCTATGGTAATGATGAATTTTTTATCGCTCATACTAAGACCTCCTGTCTGCTAACGAAGATAAAACATAGGGTTATTTGTTAGTTTTATTGTATCACAGACACCAAATGGTATCCAGTAAATACTTGCATTTCACAATCTGATATGGTAAACTCAGGCGAGTGACAAGACAGTTGAATTTACATGACAGAACCATACAGAACGAGGAGTGGAAAATGAAAAAGCTATTAGATCATATTTTTATTGATGGATTGAGCGGCATGGCTCACGGATTGTTTGCGACGCTGATTATAGGAACCATCATTCAGCAGATCGGAACATTTGCAGGTGGTACGGTTGGAGGGCTGATCTATGTGATTGGAAAGGTCGCAGCGGCACTGACCGGCGCTGGAATTGGCGTGGGTGTGGCAAGAAAGTTCGAGGCGAGCCAGCTTGTGATTGTTGCAGCGGCAACAGCGGGGATGGTGGGTGCATTTGCAAGTAAGATTCTGGCAGGAGCGATTGTTGGTGAGAATGGTGAGATGATTTTTGCCGGACCGGGAGAGCCACTTGGTGCATTTATTGCAGCCTACGTTGCGATTGAAGTCGGTATGCTGATCTCCGGAAGAACAAAGATTGATATTCTCATTACACCTCTGGTATCTATCGGGGCAGGATCCGCAGTTGGCTTAATCCTGGGACCACCAATCTCCGGGTTCATGATTTGGCTTGGTTCCATCATCAACTGGGGAACAGAGCAGCAGCCGCTATTGATGGGAATCGTGGTGTCGGTACTTATGGGAATGATTCTGACCCTGCCAATCAGCTCGGCAGCCCTTGGTATTATATTGAACTTATCCGGTCTGGCTGCAGGGGCGGCAACGATTGGCTGCTGCTGTAATATGGTAGGGTTTGCAGTTGCCAGTTTTCGGGAGAATAAGATTGGCGGACTTCTGGCCCAGGGAATCGGAACATCCATGCTTCAGGTGCCCAATATCGTGAGAAAACCTCAGATCTGGCTTCCAGCGATCCTCTCCAGCGCCATTCTGGGTCCGGTTGGAACGATGATACTTCATATGACAAGCAATGCGACCGGTTCCGGAATGGGAACAGCAGGACTGGTTGGACAGATTATGACGTGGCAGACGATGATTCAGACGGAGCCTGCCAATATCGTTATGATAAAGATTTTGGCGATACAGATCATTCTTCCGGCAGTGATTACGTTGTTGATTTCAGAATACATGCGTAAGAAGAAATGGATTAAAATGGGAGACATGAAGCTGGATTTATAAAAGGTGTGGACAGTAACAAATGTGTATTTATTTAATCATAAAAAAAGAGTGAACTCTATGACAAGAATCTTCAATTATGATATACTGTGGGTAGAATAATTGCCCTAACGTTTGGGAGGAGACAGTATATGCAGGATGCGATTAGAAATTACGAGGATGTTGACAGCTGGAAGACAGTGATGTTTTTGTATAATGCAGCACTAAAAGAAGTCGGAACGAAGCTGGAGATTCTGAATGATGAGTTTCAGCATGTTCACCGCTACAATCCGATTGAACATATCAAGACTCGTATCAAGAGTGCGGAGAGTATCGTGAAGAAACTGAGGCGGTACGGCTATGAGACTTCCATTGAGAATATGGTAAAGTATATCAATGACATTGCGGGAGTGAGGTTGATTTGTTCGTTTACTTCCGATATTTACAGATTGGCAGAGATGATTGGGAATCAGAGTGATCTGAAGGTACTTTCCATCAAGGATTATATCAAGAAGCCGAAGGAAAGTGGTTATAAGAGTTATCATATGCTGGTGTCTGTGCCTATTTTTCTTTCTGACAGTGTAGTAGACACGAAAGTGGAGATTCAGATCAGGACAATAGCGATGGACTTCTGGGCGAGTCTGGAGCACAAGATCTACTATAAGTTCGAGGGAAATGCACCGGAGTATATCAGCAGGGATTTAAGAGAATGTGCGGAGATGGTTTCTGCTTTGGATGAGAAGATGCTCTCTTTGAATGAAGCGATTCTGGCTCTGGATAAGACGGAACACTGGCCGAATCCAAAGAGCATGATGGATGATGTACAGAAAATTGATGATGTACAGGCGGAGGATCAGGCAGAGTTCCAAAAGAATTTAGAAAAAGAGACGTTAGGGGAAGAGATGCCATAGGCATCTCTTTTTGAACGTTTGCTTTACCGCTTAGGCCGCCGAAAATGGAATGAGAAAGAGGAAGAAGATGAACAAAGAGACAGGACTGGATTTGACAGAAGGAAACGTAAGGACAAAGTTGATTCGCTATGCCATACCGATGGTAGTAATGAGTCTGCTGCAATCATTATACAGTATGGCTGACCTGATCATATCAGGGCATTTTATCGGAAGCAGGGGGATTTCCGGTATCAACAATGCCAGCCAGATTATGCTGCTGGTCACCCAGATTATCATAGGATTATCACAGGGCGGCAATATTCTGATTGGCCAGTACTATGGAGCAAAGCAGGAGAGGAGCAGGAAGGAGACGACAAACACACTCTTTTTCAGCTTCATGTCGCTTGCTGTCATTGTGGCGGCAGGATTGTTTTTTCTCTCAGGCACGCTTCTGACAGCACTCAAGGCACCAGCCTACCGGGAGGCGCTGGCGTATCTGAAAATCTGTTCCGTGGGCGTGCTCTTTATCTTCGGGTATAATTCACTGGTCGCGGCTGTGCGTGCAGTTGGGGATTCCCGGCGCCCGATGCGGATTATCATGATATCCACTGGCGTGAATATTGTGCTGGATCTGCTCTTCGTAGGTGTGTTTTCCATGGGAACCGGTGGAGCAGCGCTGGCGACTGTAATTGCACAGGGAATCTCTTTTTTCCTGATGCTGACTCACGTGCTGAAGAATCGTGATTTTTTTGGAGTCTGCCTTTGGCAGCCACAGATATATGGAAAACAGTTTCTTTCTATATTAAAGCTTGGAATTCCCTGTGCAGTGCAGCAGTCACTGGCGGGCATCTCCTGGCTCACGGTGACGCGTTTCATCAATGGATACGGGGTCGCAGCTTCTGCGGGGAGTGGAATCAGTGCCAAAATCAAGGAATTCAGCCAGCTCTTTCTTGTGGCCATCGCCAACAGTACGACAACAATGGTGGCTCAGAATCTGGGAGCAGAAAAATATGACAGAGTAAAGGAAGTGGTTCATACAGCAATTCGGTTTTCTATGATGGTGGCAACGATTCTGATCGTTTTTGTGGAGATTGCGGCACCCCTTCTCGTGGGCATTTTTACACAGAGTCCGGAGGTGGCAAATGTGGCAGTGCTGAATATAAGAATTGAGATTATTGGACAGATTTTCTATGCAATCTTTCTGGTATATCACTGCTTTGCAATCGGGGCAGGACATACCATGTTCTCTCTGGGGTCCTCTTTTGTGAACTGTATTCTGGTGCGTGTAGTGCTGGTGGTGATTCTCAATCATGTGATGGGACTCCCCGGAATTTTCCTGGCATGTATGATTGCACCGAGTTCTTCGGTTCCCCTTGGACTGATTTATGAAAAGTCCAATGTGTGGAGAAAGAGGCTGACCACGTAAGAGAGCAGCGGCAATCGGAAAAACAAAACAGATTTCGAGCATTTGTTTGAAGATAAAATAAAAAGACAAAGCAGGAGGCAGATATGGCACTACAGTTTATATTTGGAAATTCCGGTTCTGGAAAATCCTACACCTTATACCGGCAGATTATCGATCAGGCAGAGGAAAACCCGAATCTCAACTATCTGGTCATCGTGCCGGAGCAGTTTACGATGCAGACCCAGCGGGATTTGGTAATGGCACATCCAAAGCATGGAATTATGAATATTGATGTCCTTAGCTTCGGGAGAATGGCACACCGTATTTTCGAGGAGGTGGGTGCCGATACCAGAACGGTCCTGGACGATGAGGGAAAGAACCTGATTTTGCGCAAAATTGCAGGACGGTACGAAGAAAATCTGAAGGTATTAAAGGGGAATCTGAAAAAGCAGGGCTATATCAGCGAGGTGAAATCCGTAATTTCCGAGTTTACCCAGTATGATATTGGACTTACCGAGATCGACCGACTGCTGGAGGATATGGAGCCATCCAGTTATCTTTCTTCCAAGCTCCAGGATATCCGGATGATTTATGAGGGGTTTTATGAGTACCTTGCGGAAAAATATATCACGAAGGAAGAGCTTCTTGACCAGCTTTGCCAGGTGGCGGGACGGTCCAGAATTCTCAGTTCCAGTGTGGTTGTCTTTGACGGATTTACAGGGTTTACTCCGGTGCAGGTGCGACTCTTAGGCGAGCTTATGAGCATTTGCAGAGAAATCATAGTGACGGTGGAAATGGATTCCCACGAGGATGCCTTTCGCTATGACCATCCATACCAGTTGTTCGCGCTGAGTAAGCAGATGGTGACTTCACTCAGCAGGACAGCAATGGACCGGGGGATTGCGCAAAAAGAACCACAGCAGCTCTACCAGAAACCGGTCTACCGCTTTCGCAGTAATGAGGCGATGCAGTTTCTGGAGGCCAATCTCTTCCGGTATTCTGACAGAAGGTACGAGAAGGGGCAGGATGCCATTGAGATACATTTGGCAAGGAATCCGCGGGAAGAGGTGGATTTTGCTGCCAGGGAAATCCGGAGACTGGTCCGGGAGGAAGGGTATCGCTACAGCGATATCGCAGTCATTGCCAGTGATATGAATCTCTATGCAGACTATGTGGAAAAACTTGGAGAGCGGTATCAGATTCCGATTTTCATGGATCATAAACGGAGTATTCTCCTCAATGCATTTGTGGAATATCTACGGAGCCTGCTGGCAATGGTAGAGCAGAATTTTTCCTACGAATCGGTCTTTCGCTTTCTGAGGACGGGATTTGTGGATTTTACGCCGGAGGAGATTGACTGTCTGGAAAATTACTGTGTGGCACTTGGCATTAAGGGCTATAAAAAATGGCAGGGGGCTTTTGTTCGCCGGAGCAGGATGACCAGTGAAGCGGAGCTGGAAGAACTGAACCATATCCGTGTCCGTTTTGTGGAACAGATTGACGGTCTTGTATTCGTGCTGAAGCAGCGAAAAAAAACTGTGCGGGATGTGACTGTGGCACTGTACGAATTTATTGCTGGTCAGCGGATGCAGGAGCGTCTCTTGGAGCGGGAGCAGTATTTCCAAGAGAGCGGAGAGCTTGCGCTTGCGAAAGAATATGCTCAGATTTACCGGACAGTGTTGGAGCTTTTGGACAAGTTCGTGGAGCTTTTAGGCGAGGAGCCTATCGCACTGAAGGAATACTGTGAGCTTCTGGATGCAGGGATGGAAGAGGCAAAGGTGGGAGTGATTCCGCCAAGTCTTGACCAGGTTGTGGTTGGTGATATGGAGCGGACCCGTCTGAAAGACATCAAGGCACTGATTCTGCTGGGAGTTAACGATACGCTTCTCCCCGGAAAGCTGGGGCAGGGCGGAATCCTCTCGGAACACGACCGGGAGAAAATTACAGAGGAGAAACTGACTCTTTCGCCGGGAGCAAAGGAGAAAACCTATGTTCAGAAGTTCTACTTGTATCTGAATCTGACGAAACCGGATCAGAAGTTGTATCTTACCTTCAGCAAGGCATCTGCAGACGGCAAGACATTGCGTCCTGCCTATCTGATTCAGGATTTGCGGCGCATGTATCCGGCTCTTTCCATTGTGGAGGAAGAAGGGAAAACGCTGGCAGAGCGGGAGATGACTGCAGACACCGGTATTTCTTATCTGATAGACGGACTGCGTCGGCAGGAAGGTGAGCTCTCAGAGGAATGGATGGAGCTTTATACGTGGTATTTTCGTCAGGAGAAATGGCGCGAAAAAATCACCCGGCTAGTGGAGGCAAGCTTCTACCGCAAGGAGCCGGATGTACTTTCCCAGACGCTGGCAGAGAAACTCTTTGGCGCGGATGGAACAATGAGTGTGACCCGAATGGAGAAATATGCAGCATGCGCCTACGCACATTTCCTCTATTATGGGCTTCGGCTCAAGGAGCGGGAAGAGTATACGTTCGAGGCCATGGATCTTGGAAACATTGCCCACAGCGCAATGGAACGGTTTGCAAAGAAGATGCAGGAAGATCAGCAGGAGTGGACGTCACTGTCTGAGGAAGAGAGCAGAAGACGCATGGACGAGAGTGTGGAGGAGAGCATCACGGAGTACAGTAATACTGTCCTTTACAGCACAGCGCGCAATGAATATATGATAAACCGCATCAAGAAAATGATGTACCGTACGGTGTGGGCATTGCAGAAACAGCTGCTTCACGGGGATTTTAAGCCCAGCGAATACGAGCTGAACTTCGGCAGTGGAAAGATTGACCGGATTGATACCTGTGAAGACGCGGATACCGTATATGTCAAAGTGATTGATTATAAAACGGGTTCCAAGGCATTTGACCTGACCTCGCTTTATCACGGTCTCCAATTGCAGCTTCCAGTCTATCTGAATGCTGCAATGCAGGTAGAAGCAGGCAGACATCCGGACAAAGAGGTGGTTCCTGCCGGAATTTTCTACTACCGGATCAAGGATCCTATTGTGGAGAAGCTAAAGGATGAGCAGGCGCTCTCGGACAGTATCTTAAAGGAACTGCGTCTGGACGGAGTGGTCAATATGGATGAAAATGCAATCGGGCATATGGAGAAGGAGCTGAGCGGCAATTCTCTGGTCATTCCTGTGGGCAGGACGAAGAACGGTCAGTATTCCAAGGCATCCAAGGTTCTAAGCGGTGAGGAGTTTGGTACCATCTCGGAATACACCAGAAAAATCACGGAGCGGATACAGGCAGAGATTCAGAGTGGAAGAATCGAGGTGCTCCCATATGAAATGGGACAGAGCGGAAGCTGTCAGTATTGTGGATACAAGGATATTTGTGGTTTTGACAGCAAGATTGCAGGATGTCACACCAGGCGGCTGTCGAAGATGAAAGAGGATGCCGTGCTGAATCTGATGAAAAGGGAGATGTAATCATGGGAATGGAATGGACAAAGCAACAACAGCAGGTCATTACGCTGCGGGAGAGGAATATCCTGGTGTCGGCGGCAGCAGGCTCCGGCAAGACCGCAGTGCTTGTGGAGCGGATCATTACCAGACTTCTGGATGAGAAGCATCCCATTGATGTGGATCGCCTGCTGATCGTGACCTTTACGGAAGCGGCAGCATCGGAGATGAAGGAGCGGATTCGCGGTGCCATCGAGTCGGCGCTTGAGAAGAATCCGGGGAATGTTCACCTCCAGAGACAGGCAACACTGATTCACAGTGCGTTGATCACCACCATCCACAGCTTCTGCCTTTCTGTGATCCGGGAACATTTTCATGTGATTGATCTGGACCCGGGATTTCGCATTGCGGAGGAAGGGGAGCTAAAACTTTTAAAAAAGGATGTACTGCGGGAGCTGCTGGAGGAAAAATATGTCCAGGCAGAGAAAACATTTTTGGAGGCAACGGAATATTTTTCCAATGGGCGGGATGACAAGAAGCTGGAGGAGCTGATTCTGCAGCTATACGAATATTCACGCAGCTATCCGGACGCCGGGGAATGGATTGCCGGACTGCCGGAGTCTTACCATGTGGATGAAAACGGCACCTATCCGTTTCTGGCGAGGGCACTGGATCTGGTTGCTGTCTCGGCAGGTGATGCGCTGGAGCTTCTTGAGGAGGCAATGGACGCATCACTCAGCGCAGCCGGTCCCTATATGTATGAGGAAATGCTGTGTTCTGATATGGAGCAGATTCAGCGTATTAAGGATGCAGACACTTTTGAAGAAATGTATTTTGCAGTGCAGGGAATCAACTGGATGCGTCTGTCTGCCAAAAAGGACAGTGACGTGGACCCGGAGGTACGTGAATATGCCAAGGGACTCAGAAATGGGGCGAAGGATATCATCGCAGATCTGGGGAAACAGTTTTTCTATGCAGCGCCAGAGGAGCTGGCGGAGGATATGGAGCGGTGCTATCTTCCTATGAAGACGCTGGCAGGTCTGGTGGCAGAATATGGAGCGGCATTTGCGGCAAAGAAGAGCAGTAAAAATATCATTGATTTCGGGGATATGGAGCAGTTTGCTCTGCAGATTCTGAATGTGAAAAAAGACGGAATCCTGGTGCCATCCAAGGTCGCAGCGGAGTATCAGGAGCAGTTTGCAGAGATCATGATTGACGAATATCAGGACAGCAATCTGATTCAGGAGGCTATCTTGACCAGCGTATCCACCATCAGCAGAGGAAAAAACAATCTGTTCATGGTAGGAGACGTGAAGCAGAGTATTTACCGCTTTCGCCTGTCAAGACCGGAGCTCTTTATGGAAAAGTTCGATACCTACAGTCTGGAGGAAAGCGATGCACAGCGCATTGATCTTCACAAGAATTTCCGGAGCCGTGCAGAAGTGCTGGACTGTGTCAATCACATTTTTTATCAGATTATGACAAAGTCTCTTGGCGGGATTGTGTATGATGAGAGCGCAGCGTTGAATGTGGGAGCGGGCTATGAGCCCCAGCTTGATGCATCGGGTCACAGCATCAATCAGACGGAGGTTCTGATTGTGGATGGAAATCTGGAAGAGGAAAATGTGGAGGACACTCCGGAAATCAGGGACAGTGTCAGAGAGCTGGAGGCAAGGGCAGTCGCCCGTCGGATCAAGGAGCTTCTGCTCACCAATGTGGTAGAAGATAGGGAAACGGGGCAATACCGCAAGGCGGCATACCGGGATATTGTTATTCTGACTCGGAGTATCAAAGGATGGACGGATACATTTTCCAGGATTCTCAATGAAGAAGGGATTCCCACCTATGCGGGCAACCGGGAGGGGTATTTTGAGACCTATGAGGTCAGTGTGCTTCTGGATTACCTGCGGATTCTGGATAATATGCAGCAGGATCTGCCGATGGCTGCGGTACTGACCTCCAGCTTTGGAAACCTTGGCGCGGATGAGCTGGCTAAGATAAGGAGTGCATTTCCGGAGAAGAGCTTTGCATGTGCGGTGACTTCTTATATAGAAGAGATGGAGCATGCGGAAAGTGCTGAAGGCAGCGCTGAGATGGATTCAGGGCAGGGAGAAGCGACTGGAAAATCAGCAAAAGAATCTGCACAAAGCTTGGATTGGAACTTGGGAAGAAAATTGAAAAACATATGCAATCAAATCGCATATTTTAGAAGTCTGATTCCATATCAGGGTATCCACGAGCTGCTGTGGAGAATTATAGAAGAAACCGGTTATGGTGATTATGTAGCGGCGATGCCGGGTGGCGAGCAGCGCAAGGCAAATGTGGATATGCTGGTGGAAAAAGCCATCGCATTTGAAAATACCAGTTATAAGGGGCTGTTTAACTTCGTGCGCTACATCGAGCAGCTTCAAAAGTACGATGTGGACTACGGTGAGGCAAGCGTTCTGGATGAGCAGAATGATGCGGTGCGCCTGATGAGCATCCACAAGAGTAAAGGGCTGGAATTCCCCATCGTTTTCGTGGCGGGCATGGGCAAGCGTTTCAATACTCAGGATGTGACAAGCAGTCTGGTGATTCACCCGGATCTTGGTGTGGGCATTGATGCCATTGATCTGGAGAAAAGGACCAAGGCGGTCAGTATCCTGAAAAAGGTGATTCAGAAGGAAGTGAATCTGGATAATCTGGGGGAGGAGCTGCGTGTGCTCTATGTGGCCCTTACCCGTGCGAAGGAGAAGCTGATCATGGTCGGAGCACTTTCGGGAGCGGCGGAGAAGCTGGCGGCCTTCGAGAACATTTGTCACAGAGAAAAAACGGAATTGAGCTTCAGCAGTCTGTCTGGTGCAAGGAGTTATTTTGACTGGGTGCTTCCTGCATTGGTGCGGATTCCCAAAGACCTGCCTCTTCGCGTGGATATCATTACACCCATGCAGCTGGTGGTGAAGGAGACTGTGGAAACATACACGGCGGATTTGACAAAGGAAGTCCTTTTGAACTGGAATGAGAAAAAGGTCTTCGATGAAAAGATGAAAAACCGTTTGGAGGATCAGTTTAGCTATGTTTATCCCTACAGTGAAGAGAATCAGCTGAAACTGAAATTCACGGTGTCGGAACTGAAAAAAAGGATTGCCACGCAGGAAGCGGAAGAAGCGGGGGAGGAAATGTATCGGGAGCCGGAGAAAGAAGCGATTATTCCTGGATTTTTGCAGACCGAGACTTTGCTGACCGGTGCTTCCCGCGGTACGGCTTATCACAAATTGATGGAATTGCTGGATTTTTCAAAGGATTATGACGAGCCGCAGCTTCGGAAAGTGATAGAGGCATATCGCCAGGAGGGGAAAATGTCCCGGGAGATGGCGGAGTGCATTGATACAGCAGATATTCTGGCATTTCTTGGAAGCTCCTCTGCAAAGCGTATGCAGAAAGCGGCAAGCGCGCAGAAGCTGTGGTCGGAGCAGCCATTTGTGCTGGGCGTGGATGCAAAGGATGTCTATCCGGAGACGAAGAGTGAGCAGATTGTTTTAGTGCAGGGAATTATAGACGTATATTTTGAAGAGGAGGAGGGTCTGGTGGTCCTCGATTATAAGACCGATAAGGTGCGAAGTGCTCAGGAACTGAGGGAACGGTATCACGGGCAGCTGGATTATTATGCGAGAGCCCTTGAGCAGATTACAGGAAAGCGTGTCAGCCAGAAAATCATCTATTCCTTTACTCTTCAGGAGGAAATTGTGGTGTGAGCATGGACACAGCAAAGTGGACTTTAAGTATCTGCCTGTCGTATAAGAAGGCTGCTGGAAAGTATAAAGCGAGAAACCATAAGTATCGGAGATTTGTTTTTGATGTTGATAAGTGAGGGATAGAAACATGGAATATATATGGATTTATTTATTGGTAGTAAATGTACTGGCTTTTTTCATTTATGGTGATGATAAGGCAAGAGCACGACGCGGTGTGTGGCGAATCTCGGAGCGAACCCTGATTCTTATGGCTCTGATTGGCGGTTCGATGGGAGCACTGTTTGGAATGGCGGTGTTCCATCATAAGACGCGGCATAAGAAGTTTACAATCGGAGTGCCCTTCATTCTGGCTCTTCAGGTTCTGATTGGAGCAATGCTGTTTTTTGAACATCTGTAAGCATTCATCCACTTCAAGTGCGTAGCTGCAAGATGTTCATGAGCAAGTAGCAGAGCGGATTGCGAATGTCCGCTTTACTTTTAAGATTTTCTTAAGATGAATAATATTATATTGACAAACTATATTATACAACATATAATATAGAAAACAAAACAATATTACTTTGTTTCACAAGAAAGAAGATTCCGTAGTATTATCGGACGGATTTTGGCAACCTGGAGGTAGAATTCTTATCTTTGCATGAGATTTACCGGTGAGTAAGGAGAGGAAGGAGTGAGTGTATGGTTTTTAATACGGGTGCAGCTTTGCTTGACGCAATCGTACTGGCGGTTGTATCGAGAGAAGACGATGGCACATATGGCTATAAGATAACTCAGGATGTAAGAAAGGCATTGGAGGTCTCCGAGTCGACATTATATCCGGTACTTCGCAGGCTGCAGAAGGATGAGTGTCTGGAAGTGTATGACCGTCAGTTTGACGGGAGGAACCGAAGATATTATAAAGTGACAGACAGAGGAATGGCACAGCTGAAGTTATATACGACAGAATGGAAGAATTATTCGAAGAAGATCAACATATTGTTTGAGGGAGGTGTGACTGTATGAATCACATAGAATTTATGAAGGAGCTGGAGAGTTTGCTGCAGGGCATCTCGAAGGAGGAGAGAGACGAAGCATTGTTATTTTATCAGAATTATTTTGATGATGCAGGCACAGAGAATGAGGATGATATTATCAGGGAACTGGAATCGCCGCGAAAAGTGGCGGATACGATACTGGCAGACTTGAAGGGGACAGAATATACGGAACAGGGAGTGAAAGGCGCCGATGAAGAGCAGAAGGATACGCCCACAGTTCGGGGCGAGACCGTGAAGCAGGGACCGAAGACAAGCACGGCATTGAAGATCGTTCTGGTCATTTTAATTGGTCTGGCGGCGATTACATTTGCAGGACCATTGGTTCTGGGTGCATTGTGCATAGTTTTTGGATTGGTTTGTGCAGCATTTGGTATTTTTATCGGTCTGGTAGTTGGTGCAGCAGCGATGATGATTGGCGGTGTTGCCCTCGTGATTCTGGGGCTGACTAAGATCTTTTCCGTATTTCCGATTGCTCTGGCTACAAGTGGAGCCGGACTGATATTATTTATTGTCGGACTGATCGCAATGGTTGGCTGTGTGAAGCTTTGTATGATCGCATTTCCGGCGATGGTACGTGGAATCGTGTATGTGTGCAGACTTCCGTTTCAAAGAAAGGCGGTGTCCTAGAGATGAAAAAAGGCTGGAAGATATTTTGGATTATGTGTGCTTCAATTGCCGGGTTTGGATTGATTCTGTTCCTGGCGGGGATTGCACTGGGGGCAGACGGTTCGCTGTTCGCAAAGGCATATGAAGACAGCATTCGAAAAACGGTTCAGGTGACGACCGATTGGGATGACTATTACGAGGACCATTCTGGAGATACAGAACATGACAGCTCCGATTCCGGGGTTAAACAGGAACCACAGACCGGGGAACAGGTGCGTTCCTATAAAGATATCAAAAAGCTGTCTGTCGATGTAAATGCATGTGAAGTCGTAATCAGGCAGAGCACCGACAGCGAGGTGAAGGTTGATGCCTCGAATGTGAGCAGCAGACTGAATCTTCAAATCCGCAATTCGGGAGACGAATTGGAGATAGAAAGCAACGTAAAAATACCGGGGAATAAATCCTGCGGTACTTTGGTAATCTATATACCGAAGGGATATGAATTTGAGAAAGCAGATTTTACCATTGGTGCCGGAGTCCTGTCTGTGGAAGCGATTCAGGCGAAGGAACTTGATATTGAAGTTGGAGCAGGCGAGGCAACCGTGAAGTCATGTAAGGCAGATGAACTGAGTGCGGACTGCGGAGCAGGCCAGATGACGGTCAACGTGGTTGGAAGTGAAAATGATTATGATTACGATATTCAATGCGGTATTGGTGAAATCAATATAGGCGGCGGCAAGTACTCCGGACTGGGAGTAGACCAGTACATGGACAATGATGCTGCCAGGGAAATGGATATCCAGTGTGGCGTGGGGCAGGTATATATTACATTTACAGATACAATGTAGACGGTATATAATCAGATAGTAAAGTTGAACAGAGGGGCAGAACGATTGTGTTCGCTCAATCAGAATGGAGGAATCAGTATGGAACATAAAAAATTATATCGGTCAAAAGAAAATCGCATGCTTTGTGGTGTATGTGGAGGAATCGGAGAGTATTTTAACGTAGATGCAACATTGATCCGACTTGGTCTGGTGCTGCTTGCATGTACCGGAACAGGAATCCTGGCATATTTTATTGCGGCAATTATTATCCCGGATCGACCGTCAGATTATTAATCCCTATCATTTAAGCGGAAGGAAGAGACATTCAGCGTTTGTGCTGAATGTCTCTTTTCTTTTTGGGGCATACTTCAAAGAAACAGGGTGTCAAGAAAGGAGCGGGAAAGAAGAATGGCGAAAAAAACAAAAAAAGAACTGGATATCAATGTTTTGCCTGAGAATGAAAAACTCAAGTATGAAATTGCGGAGGAACTGGGACTTTTAGAGAAGGTGAAGGCAGAAGGATGGAAGTCTCTGTCTTCAAAAGAGACCGGGAGAATCGGAGGTCTGGTGACAAAAAGGAAGCGAAAACTTTACAAATAAGCTTTTTTTTGATACAATATAACACTAGTTCGCAAATCGAATGTCCAAAAGCAGCCCCCGTATTTGAGTACGCAGGACACGAAGCAGTGTATCAGCGGGCACAGCAGGGGAATGCAGGAGGTTTAGTTAAGCATACAAAAGGACCGAGCTGAGAGTTAAGGAGCGCAGGTACGTTATGGATAAAAAAGTTAAAATTTTTGATATAGAGATTGATAAGTATACAAAAAAACAGGCAGTGAAAAAGCTAATAGAGTTTGTGGAATCGGACGGACTCAATATTGTGGATTTCATTAATATGGATACCTTGTCCAAGGGACAGGAGATACCGGAGCTTCGGGATGCAGTCAAAGTGTTTGATATGGTTCTGCCAGGGGACGCAGCGGTCTTGCAGGCTATGGGCGCAGATGAGGAAGAATCACCGCTCACGGAATTTTTTCAATATATGAGAAAGCGTCACAAAAAGGTATTTGTTGTGGCACAGACAGAAGAAAGTCTTGCAATATGTCTGTCACAGATTCGGGAGCAGCACGCCCTGCCTGTTGCTGGCGGTGCGATATTACCATCGGAGATTGAGCAGGAGGAAGGCTTAATCAATGAGATCAATGCGGCAGTGCCGGACTGCGTTCTGGCAGCGGTGCCATCTCCCTTGCAGGAAGCATTTATCATCCGGAATTATACGACGATGAATACCCGGATGTGGATTGGATGTACAGGACCGGTAGAACCGGAACATCAGGGCCAGTCTTTTGGACGAATCCGGCATTTTTTTAAATGGAAATTATTTCAGCATAAGGTGGAGAAAGAAAAGCAGATTTCCAACACATAACCGCAAAAATCAGTGCATATTTTCAGACTTTTGTATAGAATGTCTAGTGGGCGAAATGTGAATATTTTATGAATTTGTGATGAAATGCATAAAAAAAGCAGAATAACTCTTTATTTTTTTGTGGTTTTGCATTAGTATATAGTTTGAGTACATGCAGTTATAAAAGAAAACAAGAAAAATGTTTTGTGGAAAATGCACATGAGATGAGCGGAGGAGAGGGCATATGATATCAAATCAAATACTTCAGAATACAATTGAAGGATTGAAAGGAATAGCAAGGATCGACTTTTGCGTACTGGATATTGACGGCAAGACGCTGGCCAGTACGTTTGAGGATACCATTGATTATGAGAAGGCGGTGATGTCTTTTGTGGAGTCACCGGCAGATAGTCAGGTGATTCAGGGCTGTCAGTTCTTCAAGATATTCGATGAACAACAGCTGGAATATGTGCTCCTGGCAAGTGGAGACAGTGATGATGTCTATATGGTTGGCAAAATCGCGGCATTTCAGATTCAGAACCTGCTGGTTGCATACAAAGAACGATTCGACAAAGATAATTTTATTAAAAATTTGTTACTGGATAACCTGCTTTTGGTGGATATTTATAATCGTGCCAAAAAATTACATATTGACACAGAAGCCAGACGTGTTATCTTTATTGTTGAGACGGTGCATGAAAAAGATAATATCGCTCTCGACAATGTCCGCACACTTTTGGGTGGGAAGTCCAAGGATTTTGTGACAGCAGTCGATGAGAAGAACATCATCGTGGTAAAAGAGCTAACTGGCACAGATGGATACATTGAGTTGGAGCGGATGTCGAAGGACATGCTGGATGCATTGCAGAATGAGCATTCGGAACATTTGCATATTGCTTATGGAACTATTGTGAATGATATTAAGGAAGTGTCCAAGTCTTATAAAGAGGCGAAGCTTGCACTGGATGTGGGGAAGATATTCTTTGACGAGAAGGACATCATTGCTTACAGCACACTAGGTATTGGACGATTGATTTATCAATTGCCGATTCCACTTTGCAAAATGTTTATAAAGGAAATATTTGAGGGGAAATCACCAGATGAATTTGACGAGGAGACATTAACGACCATCAACAAGTTCTTTGAGAACAGTCTTAATGTGTCAGAGACATCCAGACAGTTGTATATTCACCGGAATACATTAGTGTACCGGTTGGATAAGCTGCAAAAGAGCACAGGACTGGATTTGCGCGTCTTTGAAGATGCGATAACATTCAAGATTGCTCTTATGGTAGTGAAATATATGAAGTACATGGAAACATTGGAGTATTAATAATTAGGAGGAGCATATGATAGAATTAAAAGATGTAACGAAGGAGTACTCGAAAGGCATAGCAGCCTTGAACGGAGTATCTGTCACCATCGAACAGGGAGAGTTCGTATTTGTTGTGGGAGATAGTGGTTCTGGTAAGTCTACCCTGATCAAGCTGATCATGAAGGAGTTGGATCCGACCGAGGGCACAATTGTTGTCAATGGGCAGGATCTCAAGAGGATGAGACACAGGAATATCGCAAAGTTCAGAAGGGGAATCGGTGTTGTATTCCAGGACTTCCGTCTTTTAAAGGATCGTAATATTTATGAGAACATTGCATTTGCACTTCGTGTCACAGAGACATCGACACGAGTAATTAAAAGAAAAGTACCTGCAGCACTTTCTCTGGTAGGTCTGGCACAGAAGTATAAATCATTCCCGAAGGAGTTATCCGGTGGTGAGCAGCAGCGAGTAGCAATCGCAAGAGCAATTGTCAATGAGCCTGCAATTCTTCTGGCAGATGAGCCAACTGGAAACCTGGATCCAACAAACTCATGGGAGATTATGAGTTTGCTTAAGGAAGCGAATGAAAGAGGGACAACTGTTTTAGTCGTTACTCATAATCAGGAAATTGTTAACGAGATGAACGAGCGCGTTATTACAATGAAACAGGGTGTCATTGTCAGCGACGAGAAAAAAGGTGGGTATATAGATGAGAATTAGTACAGTAGGATACGTAGGAAAACAAGGAGTTAAGAATATCTGGAGAAACAAGATGTTTTCCGTTGCATCTGTTGCAACGATTTCAGCCTGTATCTTCTTATTCGGTTTATTTTTCTCTGTTATTTTGAACTTTCAGTATATTGTAAAGTCAGCAGAACAGGGAGTGGCAATTACAGTATTTTTTAAGGATGATATCACACAGGAACAGATTTCCAACATTGGTGATCAGCTGAAGGCAAGAGATGACGTGTCAAACGTCAAGTATGTTTCGGCAGATGATGCATGGGATAAGTTCAAAGATGAGTATTTTGGCGAGTCATCAGATCTTGCAGACGGATTTAAGAATGATAATCCACTGGCAGGATCGGACAACTACGAAGTATATATGAAGACCACAGAGAATGCAGAGAATGTTACGATCAACGACACGTCTCTGGCGAAGACGCAGAAAGAACTGGTTGCTTTTGCGGAAAGTCTTGACGGAGTCCGTAAGGTCAACAAGTCTGATGTGGTCGCGAAGACGCTGTCGAGTGTCAATGTATTGATTGGGTATGTGTCTGCAGCAATCATTCTGATTCTGCTTGTGGTTTCCGCGTTCCTGATCAGTAATACTGTTACCATGGGTATCACGGTCCGTAAAGAAGAAATTGCAATCATGAAATATATCGGTGCAAAGGACTTTGTAGTTCGTTCTCCGTTCATCATCGAGGGTATTATCATCGGTGTGATTGGTGCGGCACTTCCGTTGACTCTGCTTTTTTTCCTCTATGGAAAAGCAGTAACATTTATTATGACGAAGTTCAGCCTGCTTAATAATATCATTGAGTTTTTATCAGTGCAGAGTGTATACAAATATCTTCTTCCGGCAGGTTTGATTCTTGGAGTTGGTATTGGTTTTATGGGAAGTTACTTTACAGTACGCAAGCATTTGAAAGTGTAGGTGACTTTCATGGACGGACGAAAAAAGATAATCAGCATGGCTATGGTGTTGATGTTGTCTGCTGGTATGGCGTTCAATGCCAATGCCACAACTATTGACGAAGCACAGCAGAAGGCAAATGAGCTGGAAGAGCAGAAGAAGGCAGCAGAGGCGGAGAAGAATTCGTTATCTGACCAACTGAATACGATCACTGCTCAGATGACAGAGACAAAGGAAAAGCTGGATACGAAGGAAGCAGAGATCCAGAAAGCCGAGGATGATCTGACGGCGGCAAAGCTGGATGAACATGAGCAATACGAGAGTATGAAGAAGCGCATCAAATACATGTATGAGAATGGGAACACCCATTTGATAGAAGTTCTTCTCGATTCAAAGGATATCAGTGATTTTCTGAACAAAGCGGAATATGTCACACAGATTTCGGAGTATGACAGGAATATGCTGGTGCAATTTCAGGAGCTTCGCAAGTCCATTGAAGAGCAGGAGGCACAACTGCAGTCAGAATACGCAGAGTTGGAGAGCCTGCAGAACGAGCTGGTAGGAAAGCAGCAGGAAGTGCAGACAGTGCTTGAGGCAAAAAATACGCAGATTGCAGATTTGGAATCCCAGATAGGCGAGAATGCAGCCAACCTTCAGAAATTACTGGACGATGCGGCAGCAGCGGAGGAAAGACAAAAGCAGGCAGCGGCGGCAGCAGCAGCGGCATCTTCCGGATCAGGATCCTATACAGCGGCGGGGCCTTCTGTCGTATCGGGAAACGGAGAATTCACACACCCGTGTCCGAGTGGTTACATAACAAGTTACTTTGGTGAGTATCGAAGCCCCAGTGATCCTGCCCATAAAGGCATGGACTTTGGTACTGGTGGTCAGGCAGTTCCGACCTATGCGGCAGCAGACGGATATGTGGTTATTGCCGGGTGGAGCAATAGTGCCGGTAACTGGGTAGTTATCGATCATGGCAATGGAATTGTAACAAAGTATATGCATCATTCTGCACTTTGCGTGAGTGCGGGGCAGAGTGTAAGTAAGGGACAGCAGATTGGTCTGACTGGTACAACCGGCAATTCAAGCGGTGTGCATCTTCATTTCCAGGTAGAAGTGAATGGCACGGCGGTTGATCCGCGGAACTATTTATAGAATGGATATAGGCGATATGGAAGAATTAGAGCGAGAATTAGAACAGGAAGAGTTGAATAAAAAGAAATTTATTAAGGGGGTCCTTTGTGGGGCCCTCGCTATGTTCGTGGCAATGGCAGTCATTGGATTTGCAGGATATAAACTTATAGGACATTCCCGGGGGACGGATGCAAATGCAGAGATACTTGGAACCGCAACTGAGGACAAGCTGGGGCAGATTCGGGAATTACTGGATAAGTATTATCTGTATGATATAGATGATGATGAACTTCAGACGGGAATCTATGAAGGATTTGTTAGTGGGGTGGATGATCCGTATACGGTCTATTATGACGAGGAAGCCACCAAGGATCTGCTGGAATCCAGCAGTGGTGAGTTCTACGGAATTGGAGTTGGAATTTCCCTGGATACCTCCACAGGTTACCTTACGGTGCTGCAGGTATATGAAGGTTCTCCGGCAGAAGAAGCTGGCCTTGAGGTGGGGGATGTCATTTACAAGGTAGATGACAGAGAAATTGATGGTGAAGACCTATCTGAAGTGGTCAGTTGGATTCGCGGGGAGGAAGGCTCCCAGGTAAGACTTGGAATATACCGCGGTGAAGATGCGAAGGAGATGGAATTTACTGCCACAAGAGCAAAAATTGAGATGCACACGGTAGAGCATGAGATGAAAGAGAACCAGATCGGATATATCCGGGTGACAGAATTTGATACGGTCACTTACGATCAGTTCAAGACCGCATTGACTGATCTCCAGGATCAGGGGATGAAGGGGTTAGTCATTGATCTTCGTTCTAATCCGGGTGGAAATGTTGCGACAGTGTGTGATATGATGCGGCTGCTCCTGCCGAAAGGTGTGATGGTCTACACCGAAGATAAGGATGGCAACCGGACAGATTATACCAATGATTCTGACAGTGGTTTTGACTTGCCGCTGACCGTTCTGGTGGATGGATACAGTGCAAGTGCATCCGAGATATTTACAGGGGCGATACAGGATTACGGAATTGGTCAGGTTGTGGGTACGACCACCTATGGAAAAGGTGTTGTGCAACAGCTTCTGGATTTGAAGGATGGAACTTATCTTAAAGTTACGATTTCTGAGTATTTTACTCCGAATGGAAGAAGTATCAATAAAAAAGGAATTGATCCCGATGTAGAGATTGAATATGAGGTCAATGAAGAAGATGAAAATGCAGATAACCAATTAGACAAGGCGTTGGAGATCGTGCAGGGAGAGCTTCAGTAAACAGGAGAACTGTATCAGGTGATGAAAGATCATCGGATACAGTTCTCTTTTCAAAAGCTTTCTTTTTTGATGGAGACGGTTTAATTTTGAGAACAGGTATGGTAAAATAAATTATATATGTGAATTCATAAAAAGCACGGTAGATAAGTGCTTGACCAAAAATGCAGAACAAGAGACCAAATAGACAGAACATGGAGGCGCGATAATATGATTAACAAATTAGTGGCAAAGATTAAAGAGACGGGGGCACCGATTGTTGTAGGGTTGGATCCTATGATGAATTACATTCCGGAGCAGGTGCAGAAAAAAGCATTTGAAGAATATGGTGAGACATTGGAAGGGGCTGCGGAAGCAATCTGGCAGTTCAACAAAGAAATCGTTGATAAGACTTATGATCTGATTCCGGCGGTGAAACCACAGATTGCAATGTATGAACAGTTTGGAATTCCGGGGCTGGAGGCATTTAAAAAGACGGTTGACTACTGCAAGGAGAAAGATCTGGTAGTAATCGGTGATATCAAGCGCGGTGACATTGGTTCGACTTCTGCGGCTTATGCGGTAGGACATCTTGGCAGAGTGCAGGTTGGAAGTAAGACCTACGTTCCATTCGATGAGGACTTTGTGACGGTAAATCCTTATCTGGGTTCTGACGGCGTGAATCCATTTATTGATGTCTGCAAGGAAGAAAAGAAGGGACTTTTTATTCTGGTGAAGACTTCCAATCCTTCCAGCGGAGAGTTCCAGGATCAGCTGATTGACAACAGACCGCTCTATGAACTGGTGGGTGAGAAGGTTGCCCAGTGGGGCGCAGACTGTATGGGAGATGAATACAGTTATATTGGCGCGGTTGTCGGAGCTACGTATCCTGAGATGGGAAAGGTGCTTCGGAAGGTAATGCCAAAGTCTTATATTCTGGTTCCTGGGTATGGTGCGCAAGGTGGTCAGGGAAAGGATCTGGTACATTTCTTTAATGAAGACGGACTGGGAGCCATTGTCAATTCCTCACGTGGAATTATTGCAGCTTACAAGCAGGAAGCCTATGCACAGTATGGTGCTGAGAACTTTGGTGAAGCTTCAAGAGCAGCCGTTCAGGCGATGACTGCAGATATCAGCGGAGCACTGGCCAGCCGTTAGTGCACAGCATATCCTTGCGAAGGACAGCGCCAGTTTACGGCTTGCCTTCAGGAAAAGATAATAGATAAAATGGGAGAAAAAAGATGGCAAAGAAATGGAAAGAGCAGGTAACCGTGATTTCACAGGAGTGCATCACGGAGGGCATTTACAGCATGTGGATTCAGACAGAGAACATTGCACTGGAGGCTGTTCCGGGACAATTTGTCTCAATGTATACAGGGGATGGAAGCAAGTTATTGCCAAGACCGATTAGTATCTGTGAGATTGACAAGGAGAAGAAGAGTCTCCGTCTCGTGTATCGTGTGACTGGAGAAAAGACTGGTACGAAGCAGTTTTCCCAGGCAGCTGCAGGAGACTGCATCGAAGTTCTGGGACCTCTGGGGAATGGATTCCCGCTGGAAGAAGGAAAAGGAAAGAAGGCATTTCTCATCGGTGGAGGGATTGGTGTGCCGCCGATTCTGGAGCTTGCAAAGCAGCTGGACGGAGAGAAACAGATTATTGTTGGCTACCGTGATACACAATTTTTATATAATGAGTTCTGTCAGAATGGAACGGTCTATGTGGCAACAGAGGATGGAAGTGCGGGAACCAGGGGCAATGTTATGGATGCAATCCGGGCAAATGCGCTGGATGCCGAGATTATCTACGCATGTGGGCCGACACCCATGCTCCGGGCAATCAAGCAGTATGCCGAAGAAAAAGGCATTGTCTGTTACATTTCCATGGAAGAGCGTATGGCCTGCGGGATTGGCGCATGTCTTGCATGTGTATGTCAGTCTGCTGAGAAGGACGCACACAGTAACGTACACAACAAACGTGTCTGCAAAGACGGACCGGTGTTCTTATCTACGGAGGTGGAATTATAATGAATACAACAATCAATCTTGCCGGAGTAGAGCTGAAGAATCCGGTGATGACAGCTTCCGGAACCTTTGGCTCCGGAGCAGAATACAGTGAATTCGTAGATCTGAATCGTCTGGGCGCTGTGGTGACCAAAGGGGTAGCGAACGTTCCGTGGCCGGGAAATCCGACTCCGCGAATTGCAGAGACTCACAGCGGCATGATGAATGCCATCGGGCTTCAGAATCCGGGAATCGATTTGTTCTGTGAAAGAGATATTCCATTTCTAAAACAATATGATACGAAGATCATCGTCAATGTCTGCGGCAAGACCACAGAGGAGTACTGCGAAGTGGTGGAGCGGCTGGCAGATGAGGATGTGGATTTGCTGGAGATCAATATTTCCTGCCCCAATGTCAAAGCAGGAGGAATCGCATTTGGACAGAATCCACAGGCGGTGGAAGCGATTACACGAGAAGTGAAGAAAAGAGCGAAGCAGCCGATTATCATGAAGCTCAGCCCCAATGTGACGGACATCACCGAGATGGCGAGAGCGGCGGAGGCAGGCGGAGCAGATGTACTTTCACTGATCAATACGCTTACCGGAATGAAAATTGATGTACACAAGAGAGCATTTGCTCTTGCAAATAAGACTGGCGGGGTGTCCGGCCCGGCGATTAAGCCGATTGCAGTGCGGATGGTATATCAGGTAGCCAATGCGGTGAAGGTTCCGATTATCGGAATGGGTGGTATCGCCTGCGCGGAGGATGCAATCGAATTCATTCTGGCAGGAGCTACAGCAGTCTCCATAGGAACGGCGAATTTCTTCAATCCGATGACCACAGTGGAGGTGGCAGATGGAATTGAACAGTATATGAAGCAATATGGATTTGAGACAATTGACAGTATGGTGGGCCTGGTGAAGTAGGGGCTCTGTCTGAAGTCCGGGAAGAAAAAAGAGGTGCAGCATGGAAGAACAGGAGAACAGGATGCAGGAGAATGTACAGCAGGATACTGTGACAGGGCAGAGTGACAAACAGCAAAACAGTTGCCAACCCAACGGTGATCAGCAGAATAGACAGCCAGAGTACGGGCAGCCGCAGCAATCTCAAAAAGCACCCTACAGAGGAGTTGGAATTGCAGCGTTGGTGGTTGGCATCTTGTCCTGTGCGCTGATAGAAACGGTAGTGTTTGGAATTCTCGGCGGTTTTACGGCGATTGCTCTCGGTATTTTCTATCTTGTGAAGACGAAAGAGCGAAGAGGCTTTGGAGTCACCGGAATTGCAGCGGGAGCATTCGCAGTACTCTTTAGCTTTATTCTGGCGGTAAGCCTGCTGTTTGGAATGATTATGGGTACCAATACGAATGGTTATTCCGATGGCGGATATAATGAGGGATATGAGGATGGATACGATGAGGGATACGAGGATGGCTATAATGATGGGGGAGCCAGCTATTATAGAGAGTTTGGAAACTACAATAATTTCGACTCCTATGCCGATCCTGGAGAATTTTAATCCGTAAGTGGAAAATGCAGACAAAACAATCAGAGGTACCGGGATCGCGAACGATGGCCCGGTATTTTCTGATTGTAAAAAGAAAACAAGATGGTTTTAGGAGCAAAAGGAGATAAACAAATTTGAGGATTTCGACTTGCCAAGGGGGCTGAAACTAATTGATAAATTTAGCATTTCATGGTAGACTAAAAAAGATATCTGGAGATGTAAGTCAGACGTGCGCAGAGAATGAAAGTGTGCGCTTTAAAATAGGAGGAAAAGACATGGAGAGCTACAAACAGGAATTTATTGAATTTATGATTGACTGTGAGGTTTTAAAATTTGGAGATTTTGTGACAAAAAGCGGGAGGAATACACCATTTTTTGTGAATACAGGTTTTTATCGTACCGGTGCACAGCTTCGCAAGCTGGGAGAATACTATGCAAAGGCAATTGAAAGAAAATTTGGCTTTGATTTCGATGTGCTTTTTGGTCCTGCTTACAAGGGAATTCCCCTTACGGTAGCGGCAACAATCGCAATCAGTGAGATGTACGGAAAGGATATCAAGTACTGCTCCAACAGAAAAGAAGTCAAGGATCATGGCGACAAGGGAATTCTTCTGGGAAGTCCGATGACAGATGGCGACAAAGTTGTGATTATTGAGGATGTGACAACAGCTGGAACGTCCATTCAAGAGACGCTTCCGATTATCAAAGCACAGGGAGACGTCACACCGGTGGGGCTGGTGGTTTCCGTAGACCGTATGGAACGTGGACAGGGGGAGAAGAGTGCACTTGCAGAGATTCAGGAGAACTACGGACTTGAGACAACAGCAATCGTCACAATGGAAGAAGTTGTAGAACATCTGTATAATAAGCCGTATAAGGGCAAAGTTATTATTGATGATGAACTGAAAGCGGCAATTGATGCATACTATGACAAATATGGTGTGAAGTAAGGTATTTGTCCGCACAGTGTGTGTACAGCAAGGGAACAGCCAGCAATAAAGTAGGGGCATCTTATAGTAAGGAGGACTTATGGAAAAGACATACAAGACAATGGTAGGCGCCGGAGCAGCGAGTCTGGCAATTGGAATCGTCATCCTTGTAACAGGGATTGCCACGGGAGTCATTGCGATTGTACAGGGGGCAAAATTACTGAAAGCAAAGAACGAGATCACATTTTAACCTGATAGGTAAGTGGCGAAGTGGACTGTGAATATCCGCTTGACCGTGATCAGGGCGGCAGTATATTACAAATATCCGATAGATACTTATAGGATACAGTACTGATAATCAAAGGGGAATTAACAAAAGGGGTAGTATAAATTGAAACAAAATAAGACAAAACAGCTTCGGATGCTGGGAAAGTTTCTGTTCATCATTTATATGGTGTTTCTGATATACTTTCTCCTGTTTTCGGACTGGTATGGTCGCGCCGGTTCTACTGAGGAGTACCGGTATAATTTGACGCTTTTTAAAGAGATAGGCAGATTCATAGAATACAGAGAGACACTGGGAGCATTTGCAGTGTTCACGAATCTGTTTGGCAATATTCTGATTTTCATGCCATTTGGCTTCTTTATGCCGATGGCGAGTGAAGAGAGGAGTTTTTTACTCACATTGTTTTACAGCTTCAGCGTAAGTCTGTGTGTGGAGATTTTTCAGTTTTTCACGAAAGTGGGAAGCTTTGATGTGGATGATCTTCTGCTCAATACAATTGGCGGAATCCTGGGATATATTGCATTTATCATCTGCAATGCTATAAGGAGACATTATGCAAATCGGAAAACAAAAAGAAAGTAGT
>JAQVCP010000081.1 GCA_028689735.1 Hespellia sp.
CAAGGAGTACCGCTTTATAGCGGACCAGTAGGATGCTTGCGGTACCGCCCTTCAGGGCGAGCAGTAACAGTAGCCCTTTGGAGGGCTAATAATAAACCACCAGTTGAACTGGTGGTTGTAACTTAGAAAATAGAAAATGCATTCAAAAAAGATACCAGAGACCATGTGGTCCCTGGTATTTTGCAGTAGGAAGAGCTAAAACAGTTTGCTTTACGCGGATTGAGAGAGAAAAAGAAAAATTATATTTCCTGCTGCGCGAGATTCAAAAGAGAATCCGCAAGTTTATAATCAATAATCAGAACATCGATCAGTCCACCTTTTAGTGCACTGTAAAGAGTGTGAGTCTTTGCGACTCCTGAGGCAAGAGTAATCTTCGTCTCTATTTTTTTGAATAAATCAAGGTCAATGGCAATCATGCGCTCTGCGATATCTGTCTGACATTCGGCTCCATTGTGGTCAAAGAAACGGAGTGCAATATCACCGACTACATCGTGTTCTTCCAGGTCCTTTAAATCTTCTGCGGTCATAAAGTCCGGTTTTGCCAGAACCGAAGATTCAATTGGATAAAAACTGCCAATCCCGCTGATAGAGACATTGATTTCTTTGAACATCTCAAATACTAAATGGTTGTTTTTTTCCTGTTTCATAATCTCGGTTGCATCCCGACTACTCATAAGTGCATCCGTCAGGAGATAATAGCGCTCTCCGGAAAATGCTTTGGCCATACGAGATACAAGGGTTCTGACATCCAGTGCATTTTCACAGGAGGCGATACTTCCGTGAAGCGTAACAAACTTGGTGTTCGTCTTCTGGGACGGATTCAGGTAATTGATCATCTGGTAAACCGTGGTTCCCCAGGTAACGCCGAGTGTATCATTGTCCTTAATGATACGCTGAAGGTAACGTGCTGCTTCCAGAGCAACCAGTTTCTTTTCGTTTTCTTCCGATTTTTCCAGTTCGGATTCATCGGCCTGATTGGTGATCCCAGGAGCAATGATGACATCTTTAAGGTGGAACATCTCTTTGATCTTCTCCTCGAGATGGATACACTCGATGTAAGGGTCGCGAATCACGAACTCAATGATCTTATCTTCCTTAGCTTTTGTCAGTAATCGGGAAACAGTTGTAACAGAAACCTTCAGTTCTTTGGCGATTTCATTTTGCGAACGATTCTCGATATAGTATAGGTATGCAACTTTTAAAACTAAAAAAGCGGATTGGTTGTACTTATCGATTGCCATATGTTCTCCTCATTTCTACTTATTTTTTGCAAATATAAATGGATACTTTTCCTTACATTATATGATACATGTTATGGGAAAAATTGCAACAGTGAAAAAATTTTTACCCAAAGGGGAGCGAAAATTTTTTCACTGTTGTAAATAATAGCATATCTAATAAAATAAGAAGAAAGAGCACTCTTTTATGAGATCTAACATCAAAGAGTGAAAATAATTTCAATATTGAAAATACTTGCAAAGCAAGTTATATTGTATTTAAGGGAAGCAGACAAAGAGCTTTCAAGATAAAGTGAAAACCAATATGAGCCGTAAAAAAGAAAATGGAGGAAAAAGAAATGATCAAACAGAACAGAATGTACAATGAGTTACTTAACCCACTTTACGAGGGGTGCGACATGAATGACTTATGTGTTGCTACATATTTAATCGGAGCAAAGAAGGAAGAAGAGGCTATCATCAAGATGGCAAGTATCGGCATCGAGCAGACAACCGGATCCTGGGTGGATGTTCCGGAAGAGACAGATGAGATGAGAGCAAAATACTGCTCTAAGACAATTGGAATCTACGAAGTACCGGCTTTTGAGAACCAGACAGATGTGGATATGAACGTGGCTCCTGGCGGAATGCGCTTCTACGTAGCACGTATCGGATTTCCGGTAGCAAACATTGATGATAACATTCCACTGTTAATCGGTTCCATCACAGGAAATATCATGTCTATGCCATACCTGAAATTATTAGACATCGATTTCCCTAAGAAGTTCGTAGACAAATTCCAGGGACCAAAATTCGGTATCGAAGGAATTCGCAAATATTTGAACGCATATGACAGACCACTCCTCAACAACATGATCAAACCTTGTACCGGATATACACCGGAGGTTGGAGCAAAATTGTTCTACGAGGCAGCAGCAGGCGGAGTTGACGTTATCAAAGATGATGAACTGATCGGCGGAGACCGTGAATTCAATAAACTGGCTGACCGTGTAAGGGCAAACATGGATGCAGCAAAGAGAGCAGAAGCTGTGAAAGGTGAAAAGACATTATATGCCTGCAATATCACAGACGAAGTATACAGATTAAAAGAAAATGCTATGACGGTTATCAACAACGGCGGTAACTGCATCATGGTTGATGTACACGGAGTTGGATATACAGCACTGAGAATGCTGGCTGAGGACCCGGAGATTACAGTTCCGATTCTCGCACACTCCTGCTTTAATGGTGCATTTACCTGTTCACCATACCAGGGCATGAGTTCAAAAGTCGTGAACAAGCTGGTAAGACTGAGCGGAGCTGATATCTATCTGACACAGCCACCATATGGTAAATTTGACAATACGTTTGACAACTATATTGAGAACATGATTGCATCAAAAGCTAAGATGTATGACATCAAACCAATGCTTCCATTTGTAGGTGGCGGAGTTGTTCCGGGACTTGTTCCGAGATTCATGGAAGATGCCGGGAACGATGTATTGCTTGGTGTAGGTGCTGGTATCCATGCCCATCCAATGGGACCTCAGGAAGGTGCGAAAGCATTCCGCGCAGCAATCTCAGCCTGCACAGCAGAGGAGACCGTTCCTCTTCGCGAAGCAGCAAAAGACTGCAAGGCACTGGAAGTATCTATTGAAAAATGGGGTATTTACGGCGAAGATCACAGCAAGAATTTGTATGCAATCTAATTGACAGGAAGTTGGGGAAAGAAATGAGTGGAAAATATATACTGGATTTACACACTCATACCATAGCCAGCGGACATGCGTATAACACAATCAATGAGATGATTCGTGCGGCAAAAGAAAAGGGATTAGCACTTCTGGGCATTGCGGAACATGGTCCGGGGATGCTCGGAGGTGCTGACAAGTTCTATTTTCAAAACCTGCATATTTTGGAACGTGAGAAATATGGCATTCAGGTGAGATATGGAGCTGAGTTGAACATCATAGAGCTGGACGGAACCGTTGATTTGGAAGAGCGCAGTCTGCAGGATCTGGACTATTGTATCGCAAGTCTTCACTATAATTGTATGACACCGGGAACAGAAAAAGAGAATACTTTTGCACTCCTAACTGCCATGGAGCATCCTAAAGTTTCTATTATTGGCCATCCAGATGATGGCCATTTTCCCGTTAATTACGAAGAATTGATTCGTGAGGCGAAAAGACAGCAGGTTTACATAGAACTGAACAACAGTTCATTTAATCCAAAGGGATTTAGAAACAATGCCTGGGAAAACAATATTCAGATTTTGAAAATGTGTATGAAATTTGAAGAACCAATTATACTTGGCAGCGATGCGCATAGAGAAGAAGACGTGGGTCAGTTTTCTGATGCACAGAAAATATTGGATTTTGTTGAATTTCCAGAAAGCCTCATTTTAAACGGTTCAGCGGAGTCAATGAAAATCAGAAATCTTTTTGGATAAACTAGTTGTTAAGCATAAAAAACCACTATCGTGAATTAAATGTCATGATAGTGGTTTTTATAAATATAACGTGCTGTTTGCAAAGTAAGCAGAACATTGCCGAAATAAAAGTATGTGATCTAAAACTTGTTCTTAATCGTAAATACTTGTACGGTCTTAGAAAGCTACTCGTACAACATCGAAGCGATAGAATCATCGTCAATGTTGTCCACAGTTACCCAGATATATCCGGTATCCACAACGGCTTCATTGCCCTGTCCCAGTGCACTCCTTGCAGCAGCGATCACAGAAGCATAACCAATTCCAAATGGATTCTGAACGACCAGTCCTGCAATCTCTCCGTCTTTGAGGGCGGTAATCTGCTCTTTTCCCGCATCAAAACCAATCAGAGAAATCTTGTCTGCCAGTTTCAGTTCTTTGGATGCAGCCAGAAGAGTCTGTGTTGTGTCAATGTTCGTTCCAAGAAATCCCGTTACTTCTGGATGTTTCGTCAGGTAATAGTTGATGACATCGGTATCGGTCAGTTCAGCAGCATCCACAGCTTTCGTATCCGATGCCTGGGTGGCTCTAGCTGTATCGGTGCTTTTGTCGTCATCTGCCGTAGCAGTCCCTGGGGAGACCGCGTCCTTGGTATCAGCAGTTGTGTCGGTACTGTCCTGATTGAGCGCTGCATTCTGTTCGGCAGCAATTGTCTTTTTTAACTCATCAAACTGATCATAGTATAAAGTCTCGGCGATGGTCACTCCGGAATGATTATTCGCAATCTCCGATTGGAAACCATCGACACGGTTCTTTGCAGTAGTAGAATTAGAGTCGTGAACCAGCACAAGGATGGAACCGGTATCAGACATCTCATCGCACAGCTTGGAGGCAGCAGTTGCAGCGGCCTCGTTGTTGTTGGTCTCTACAGTACACTGAATTCCCTGATAGGAGTTGCCGGAATCAAAGGACACAATTGGAATGTCACTCTCCGTTGCCAGGTCGAACTGTACGGTACATGCAGTAGAATCAATGCTTGCAATTGCAATCGCATCCGGATATCTGGAAAGCTCTTCATCCAGAATATTCACCTGCTCATCAATGTCTTCAGAACCGCCGGGGGCGTTGTAGGCAACCTTGACCTTGTCATTGCCAGTGTAACCTAATTCTTTATTGATATCAGCAGCAGCCTGCTTTACTCCCTCCTGAACGGCGTTCCAGTAAGCAGAGTCGGTTTCCTTACCAATGATAGAAAGATATGTCCCCGGGTCCAGAGATAAGCCAAGTACATTACTGTAGGCTTTGGGCGTGATGGCGTTCAGGTTATGCTGATAAGCCGGCTCTTCGGCCCCATCGCCGATAATGGGGGATGTCTCTGAGTTGTTCGAGCATGAACTGAAGGTCAGTGCAGCTAGAACCGTTAAATATAATAATGTCTTTTTAGTGAATAACACTTTTTTATTAATACGTATTCCTGTATTTTTCATAATAAATCTCCCTTTGAAAAAAACATTACATAGAATGGGCAAGTCTATGCTGTTACTTTAGTCAGGCACTGTAATCAAGTGCCAAGCTTACTATCTATATACTATACACCAATCTTGTGAAAAAAAAAGGAAAACTTTCTTAATTTTTTATGGTCAATGAAAGACAAGATTTGACAAAAATGCATTTTTAATGATTTATATGTGGAAACAAAGAGTTTACTGAGAAAAAAACGCAGGAAAGGAGATGTTTTCCCGGAATTGCTAAAAAAATGTACTTAATTTAGAGCATAAAAATTACTTGTATATTTGCAGTGTTTGTATTAAAATTAACATACAGGTGATACATACTGAATATTTTTCAAAGGAGGGTACCAATTATGGCACACGTAATTAGTGATGAATGTGTAAGCTGCGGAGCTTGCGTAGAAACATGTCCAGTAGGAGCTATTGCTCAGGGAGATGCTCATTATGAGATCGATGCAGATTCTTGCGTTGACTGTGGAGCATGCGAATCAGGATGTCCAACAGGCGCAATCTCAGCTGAATAATTCGATTTAATAAATCGCAAAGTGATCACAAAGCTAAAAAACACACGTCCCGGTTTCGGTTCGTGTGTTTTTTTGTCTTTCACAAGCAAATAGCGAAGCGGAGTGCAAATATCCCCTTAACTATAATGAAAGATCTAAGGTGGGGTGAGAATCAGTGAAGTGTATTGTGAGTGTTCACCCTACACTTATGATTTTTTGGACAATGAAAAAGTGAATTCTGTCCCTACGCCTTCCGTACTCACTACATTGATATATTCGTCATGTGCCTGGACAATCTCCTTCACAATGGAAAGGCCAAGTCCGGTTCCTTTTTTGTCCTTACCGCGGGAGAGGTCTGATTTGTAGAAACGCTCCCAGATCTTGTTCCGTTCTTTTTTCGGGATCCCAATTCCTTCATCTTTCACAGAAATCGAATATTTATCGCCGCGTTCCACGACTTCGACGGTGACCGCGGACTCATTTCCACTGAACTTGATGGCGTTATCCATGAGGTTGTAGAGAACCTGCTGGATTTTGCGCCGATCGGCATACACCATGACTGGTTCGGGAAGAAGAAGAAGTTCAATGGAAATCTTTTTGCTGGTGCAGGTTCCCTCAAAGGATGCAGCAGTGTTCTTAATCATCTCCTGCATGTCGAACTCTGTCTTGTCGAGCAGTAGTTCCTTAGTATCGAATTCGTTCAGGGTCAGAAGATCCTTGGTCAGATCAGTCAGCCGTTCGGTTTCAAAGAGAATAATACTCAGGTATTTGCCCTGCATTTCCGGTGGAATGGTGCCATCGGCAATGGCTTCCACGTAGCCCTTGATTGATGTTAAGGGAGAGCGGAAATCGTGAGAAACATTTGCAATGAATTTCTTCTGATAATCTTCCATATCCTGAAGCTGTGCAGCCATGTAGTTAAGGGAGGCTGACAAGTATCCCATCTCATCGTGAGTAGATACCGGAATTTCATAAGTCAGGTTCCCGGAAGCATACTGTGTCGCGGCCTCAGTGATTCGGCGGAGCGGGACGTAAATCATAAAATGAAATGCCAGCAGAATCAAAAAGGACAGCAGATAGATGACAAGACCGGTGATATAAACAGGCAGCAGCAATGTGTCCCTGGCGGCTTCCAGATTGGAAAGCGGTTTGTGAATCAGGATGTAGCCTTTGGTGGAGAACTGCTGGGTGACCGGTGCCATAACAGTGATGACATCTTCGCTAAAATAACCGTGATAATTACCAACCTGGTACTGTTCGCTTCCAGATTCTACCGGATTAAAATTTTCGATTTCGGGCGGTGCGGCAGTTCCGTCCACACTGGCAGAGGAAATCATCTTTCCCTCTGAGTCGACAAACCAGAGGGATGCATCGAGATAGAGTTCCATGGCATTGAGCTGGTTGTGGACGGCGTAGGCAGAGGCATCTTCTGTAAAATAACTGGTGAGGTATTCGGCTGCAACAAGATTTGCTTCCTTATACAAGTCGCTGGAGGTATTTTTTTCCAGCTCATTCAGAACCAGCTGCGAGGTCAAGAGCGATATCGTGAAAAAGCTCAGAAAACCAAAAGCGATGTAAATGAATATGAATTTGAAGTAAAGTGTGCTTTTCATTGCAGCCCTCCTGAAGTTGTGGTGGTATGAGTCCTGCGCGAAATCTGCATTTCGAAACAGAACCGTCTATCCTTTATGCTCAAACTTGTAACCAATACCCCAGACTGTCCCAAGACTCCAGGTCGGATGATCCTTGATCTTCTCACGAAGTCGCTTGATGTGGACGTCTACGGTGCGGGTATCTCCGATGTATTCATACCCCCAGATCTGATCCAGGAGCTGTTCTCTGGTAAAGACCTGATTCGGTGATGCTGCCAGGAAGTAGAGCAGCTCCAGTTCCTTGGGCGGCATATCGATATTGATGCCATCGCAGAGGACGGAATAGTTGGTCAAGTTAATTTCCAGATTCTCATAATTGACGCACTTTGTCTTGTCTGCGGAAGGCGCTACTGTCTTGACTGGATGATAGCGTCTCAGAACGGCCTTCACTCTGGCAACCATTTCCTTGGAGTCGAACGGCTTCATCATGTAATCATCCGCCCCCAGCTCCAGCCCCAGCACCTTATCAAAGACTTCACCCTTGGCGGAAAGCATGATGATCGGTGTGTCCGACTTGCTGCGAATCTCGCGGCAGACTTGATATCCATCGATGCCCGGGAGCATCAGATCCAGAAGAATCAGGTTTGGCGTATAGGTGGAAAATGCACTGAGCGCATCCTCCCCATTGTAGACCATTTTCGTATCAAAGCATTCTTTCGTTAAGTACAGAGAAATGAGCTCTGCTATATTTTCATCGTCATCGACGATCAGGATTCGTTGTTTGTTCACCATGGTTACTCCCCTTATTATTTGAATTCTACGATTGTGACACCGGCATCCCCCTCGCCAAACTCACCAAGACGGTAAGATTTCACGTGGCTCTGTCGTTTCAGATAATTGTGTACCCCTTTTCTGAGCGCGCCGGTTCCCTTTCCGTGTACGATGCGCACCGGACTGACATGAGAAATGTAGGCGTCATCCAGATATTTGTCGAGCTCGGCGATGGCCTCGTCCACGGTCTTGCCAAGCAGATTGATCTCCGGACTGACAGAAAGCGATTTGCCGACCTTCATCTTGCCGCTGGAGGTGTGGCCCAGATTGCGGTTTTTGGCAGCAGAGTAGTTTGATGCTTCCTCCACAATCTCCAAATCGGAAATATTGACCTGGGAGTTTAGAATCCCCATTTGTACCGCCAGGTTGCCCCGGGCATCTGGCAACGTGTGGACCGTTCCGGTCAGGTTCATACTGAGGACCTTGACGGTTTCTCCAAGCTGGAAATCACTGGCTTTATACTGCTTTTTCGCTTTTGCCGGTGCCAGTTGGGAGGAAGCAGTCGTACTCTTCATCTTCTTGCGCAGCTTTTCCCGTTCTTTTTCCATCTCGGCCACGGAAATGTTATTCTTTCCAAATTTCCGGAAGTTCTTCATTGTCTCGTCTGCCATCTCTTTTGCTTCCCGGAGAATGGTACTTGCCTTTTCATTGGCCTCTCGGAGAATCCGGTCGCGCTGTTCGTCAATCTTCTCCTGCTTCTGCTGAGTCTGGGATTTCAGACGTTCGATTTCCCGTTTGTAGGCGGCAATCTCATCCCGTTCTTTTTCAATGGTACGTTTACTGGTCTCTAAGTCGGATAAAAGGTCTTCAAAAGAGACATCCTGATCCGATAAAAGGGTCCTTGCTTCCTCAATCATATAGTCTGGAAGTCCCAGCTTGCTGGAAATTGCAAAGGCATTGCTCTTTCCCGGGATACCAATCAGCAGGTGATAGGTTGGAGAAAGGGTTGCCACATCGAACTCACAGCATGCATTTTCAACACCCTCTGTGGAGAGAGCGAAGACCTTGAGCTCACTGTAGTGGGTGGTTGCCATGGTACGGATGCTGCGTTTGTGCAGCTGCGATAAAATTGCAATGGCCAGTGCAGCGCCCTCGGTAGGGTCGGTTCCGGCACAGAGCTCATCGAACAGCACCAGGGAACGCTCGTCGACTTCCTTCAGGAACGAGACGATGTTGGTCATGTGGGAGGAGAAGGTGCTAAGGCTCTGCTCAATGCTCTGCTCGTCCCCAATATCTGCGTATACCTGATGGAACACTGCCAGTTCGGAATGGTCTCCTGCAGGAATGTGAAGTCCGGCCTGGCCCATCAGGGTAAAGAGCCCCACGGTCTTTAGCGAGACTGTCTTACCACCGGTGTTGGGTCCGGTTACGATAAGCAGCGTGAAATCTCTGCCCAGAGTGACCGTGATAGGAACGACCTTTTTGGCATCCAGCAGCGGATGACGCCCCTCACGAATGTAAATGCGTCCTTCTTCATTAAAATCCGGCTTGCTTCCACGCATCTCAAGTGCCAGCGCACCTTTGGCAAAAATGAAATCCAGTTGGGTTAGTGTGTGGAAGTTGAGACGGATCTCTTCGATAAATTCAGCAACATCAACGCTCAGGCGGGCGAGGATGACCTGAATCTCCTCCTGCTCTTTTCCGTAGAGCTCTTTGAGGTCATTGTTCAGCTTTACCACAGCCATGGGTTCAATGAACAGTGTGGAACCGGAAGAAGACTGATCGTGGATCATGCCGTGAACCTGTCCGCGGTACTCCGCCTTCACCGGGATACAGTAGCGGTCTCCACGCATCGTGATAATCGGATCCTGCAAATAGGTACGCAGAGAACCATTGACCAGTCCGGTCAGCGTAGAGTGCACTTTGTCATTGAGATTACTGATGCTTCGACGGATGCTTTTCAGTGTGCTGCTGGCGTCATCTGCAATCTCGTCCTCCTCAATAATACAGCGTTCAATCTCGTTCTGCAGCTGAGTCAGCGGAAGCAGCTGATTAAAACAGACATCCAGACAGTCATTCAATTCTTCCGCGTTGTCATGTCGCCCGTAAGACTTGACTGCATTCGTGCATTTTAACAGCTTGCAGATGCGGAGCAGTTCGCCGGATCCAAGGGCGGCGCCGATCTCCAGGCGCTTCAGTGATTCTTCCACGGAAAATGCGTCGGAGAAGGAAATGCGTCCCTTTTTTATCAGCCGGGTAAATGCAGCGGCAGTCTCTTCCTGGGCGGTCTCGATGGCGCCGATCTCCGTCATAGGAGTCAGTCTGCGACAGAGATTCTTCCCGCGGATGGAGGATGCTTTCTCCACCAGAAGATCGATCATTTTATTATATTCTAATTTGGTCATTGATTTTTTATTCATGTTACACTCCCCAATGTTATTATTCAAAAATAGTCATATATTATAGTTTACCCCATTCCAACTTTAAAGAAAAGGGAAAAGTATCTTGTTATTGAAGAATTAAGGGGAATCAGTTATACTATAAAAGGAAGTCGCGAGGGATAAATGCGGCTGGAAATGTTGGAACATGCGAAGAAGCTAAGGAGTGCCGACATCAATGGAAAATAATCAAGATCCGAAGAATGGAATGAATGAAGAGTCAGAAGACTTTTCCTATTTAAAGGAAACGATAAAGAAGGAATCCAAAACCAGAATGATTACAAAGAAAGTTGCCAGGGTGGCTGTGTACGGTCTGATTGCCGGAGTATTTGCCTGCCTTGGTTTTTATGCGCTCAAACCATGGGCGTTGGAGCATATCGATAGTGACGGAGAGCGGATTATCATTGAGTCAGATGAGTCGGCGGCTGCGGATCCTGAGGAAGAGAGCACGGACACTGCGCAGCAGATTCAGGTGCTGGACTCAGCCAATTACAAAGAGCTTATGAGCCAGATGTATCAGGTGGCGAAGAATGCAAACAAGAGTGTGGTCGCAGTCACTGCGGCGAAGAAGACGGTCAAGGATGTGGAGCAGGAGCTGGATGCAAAGGACCCGACCAATAGTGTGTCGGGAGTCATTGTCACCATTACGGACCAGGAGGTACTGGTTTTGACAGCAAGTTCAATCACTAAGACCGGGACAAGCTGGAATGTAGCATTTGCAGACAATTCCAGTTATCCGGCAGTGTTGAAATCACAGGATGAGAATATCGGACTGGCGGTGATGAGTGTCTCAAGGAGTGTGCTCTCAGGCACCACGATGGAGGAGATCAAGGCGGCGTCACTTGGCAACTCGAACCAGGTTCATCAGGGGGATTCTGTGATTGCGCTTGGAAATCCATTTGGCTATGCGGACGGAATGGGCTATGGTGTGGTCAGCACAGCGGAGTATGATAAGATGATGGATGACGGCGAATATGGAGTCCTCGGAACTGACATTGCTGCAGTGGAGGATGGAACCGGAGCACTGTTTAATTTTTCCGGAGATTTGATTGGAATCATAATGCCGGGAGTGTGGGACAACGTTGAAGGGACGGTGAGCAATGCGCTGTCTCTATCGGATCTGAAGCCCACAATCGAACTTCTGGTCAACGGAGAGAGCGTCCCGTATGTGGGAATCCGTGGAACAACAATCAGTGATAAGATCGCGGAGGAGCAGAATCTTCCGAAGGGTGTGTATGTAGGTGAGGCTGCGGCGGACTCTCCGGCTATGACAGCGGGAATCCAGAGTGGAGACATCATTACCAGCATCGGAAAGAAAGACATTACCACCTTTGAGGCGTATCAGGGAGAGGTTCTGGACCTGAAGGTGGGCGAAGAGGTGAAGATTGAAGGTCTGCGCCGGGGCAGCAGTGGATATGTGGATATCGAGTTCACGGTTGTGGTTGGAAGCAAAGAGTAGAGCTGTCAGGTGGTTATGAGCAGGCAGAAAAGCGGATGAAGATTGAAGGTCTGCGCCATGACGTTTGTGTGGAATATACGAATTGAAATAAAATAGTAAAAGATAGAAAGAGGATATTATGAAATTTATTAATGAATTACGTGAAGGTGAACAAATCAGAACAATTTATCTCTGTAAGGGAAAGCGCACGGCAGAGACAAGAAACGGCAAGTCATATGATAACTTGATACTGCAGGACAAGACAGGGGTTTTGGACGGAAAAGTCTGGGATCCGAATTCTCAGGGAATTGCGGATTACGATGAGAAGGACTTTATAGAGGTTGTGGGAGAGGTCATCAATTATAATGGCAAGCTCCAGCTCAATATCAAGCAGCTCCGCGTAGCGAGGGAAGGGGAGTTCAATCCGGCTGATTTTATGCCTACCTCAGAAAAGAGTGTAGATGGAATGTATACAGAACTTCTTTCTTATGTTGACCAGATTGAGAACACATATCTGCGTCAGGTGGTGGAGTACTACTTTGTGAAGAACGAGGAATTTATTAAGAATTTCAAAGGTCATTCGGCAGCGAAGACCGTACATCACGGATTTGCAGGCGGACTCCTGGAGCATACGCTCAGCGTGGTGAAAATGTGTGAATATTACGTAGGTGCTTACGAGATTTTAAGCCGTGACCTGCTTTACACGGCGGCGATCTGTCATGATATCGGAAAGACGGTAGAACTTTCTGATTTTCCGGATAATGACTATACCGATGATGGTCAGCTGTTGGGCCACATTGTCATTGGTGTAGAAATGGTGTCAGATGCCATCCGCACGATCCCGGATTTTCCAGCGAAGCTTGCAAGTGAATTGAAGCACTGTATTATCGCACATCATGGAGAACTGGAATATGGTTCCCCGAAAAAACCGGCACTTGCTGAAGCTCTGGCACTGAATTTTGCAGATGCCACAGATGCGAAGCTGCAGACTATGACGGAAATCTTCAAGGCGAAGGACAGTGAGGACTGGCTGGGATATAACCGATTATTTGAATCAAATTTGAGAAAGACCAGTATCTGATTGTCCATAAGCGGTGAAGCTGCCGGGCGATCATGAGGAAGTAGAAAGCGGATTTTGAATGTCCGCTTTATTTGACAGGGAGAAATATAATTTATGGAAAAGAACGAAACAGCAATTGTTACAATAGAAGACATTGGTGTGAACGGTGAGGGTATAGGCAAGGTTGATGGCTATACCCTTTTTATCAAGGATGCCGTCATCGGTGATGTGGTGGAAGCAAAGCTCATGAAGGGCAAGAAAAATTATGGATATGCAAGACTGATGAAGGTGGTTACGCCATCGGCGGACCGTGTGGTGCCGAAGTGTGCATTTGCAAGAAAATGTGGCGGCTGTCAGATTCAGGAGATGTCCTATGAAAAACAACTGGAATTTAAGGCAGGAAAAGTGCGTGGAAATCTTCAGCGTATCGGTGGATTTTCAGAAGAAAAGTTAGATGCTGTCATGCAGCCGATTGTGGGAATGGAAGAACCGTTCTTTTATAGGAACAAGGCACAGTTTCCGGTAGGATACCGGAAGGTTTCTGTCTCTGGAACGCAGAGCACAGGGCAACCTGGAGATATGGCCGGGAAAGGTGGCAATGCCGGAAAGAACAGAAAGCAGTCAGATCAGAGAACGGCTTCATCGGAGCCGATTACGGGATTCTATGCAAGCCACTCCCACGATATCATTCCAAACACAGACTGTGCACTTGGAGTACCGGTCAATGAGACAATATTGAAAGCAGTTCTTTCTTATATGAAAGAGAATAAGATCAGAGCGTACGATGAAGAAACCGGAAAAGGGCTGATTCGTCACATTCTGATTCGCTATGGTTTTGCAACGAAGGAAATCATGGTCTGCCTTGTCATTAATGGAACTGAGATTCTAAAAGAGGAAAAGCTGGTGGAGAAGCTGACTGCGATTGAGGGCATGACCAGCATTACATTTAGCAAGAACACCAGAAGAACTAATGTCATCATGGGTGATACCTATCAAACGGTCTGGGGGCAGCCCTATATTACAGATTACATCGGCAATGTAAAATATCAGATTTCACCGCTGTCATTCTACCAGGTGAATCCGGTACAGACAAAGATTCTCTACGAGAAGGCACTGGAATATGCCGACCTGACGGGGAGTGAAAATGTGTGGGATCTTTATTGCGGAATCGGAACCATTTCCCTGTTTCTTGCCCAGAAGGCTAAGAAAGTGTACGGGGTGGAGATTGTGCCGCAGGCAATTGAGGACGCAAAGAATAATGCCA